>DUUG01000331.1 GCA_012841675.1 Clostridiales bacterium | reverse complement strand
CCGATAACAGCTTGGCCGCATCCGATTCCTTAGGAACCGGGCGAAGGCGCGCCTTTTTCGCCTCTGCCCCGTGGGAAAACAAAAACAAGCCTAAAACAGTCAAAGCGCCGCCTGCCCAGACAAGCCAAAGCCAAGGAAGCGAAATCAAGCTTGCTAAGCTTTCGTTTAAAATAGGAAAGGGCAGGAATAAAAGAAGCAATGCCAGCCTTAACAATGCGATTGCCCGTTCCGGGATCTCTCGCCCCACAGGAGCCGTTAAGCGGCCTTTCTGAAACTTAACCGCAAATAAGCCAACACAGGAGGCAAAAACAGACGTAAGCAGTAGTGAGTACAGCCATTTTTCCATACTGTTCCTCCTATCATAAAGTCGATGGGGAGCAGGCTTCCTCCCAAAGTGCTGCCATGTCGCTAGGCAATGGCGATTGGGCTTTCAAAACCTTCCCCGTAACCGGGTTGCGCACAGCAAGCCGTGCCGCGTGGAGTGCCTGCCTGTTGATAAGCGGCGTTCCGCCGTACAGCGTATCGCCGCACAAGGGGATGCCCGCATGGGCGCAATGTACGCGGATCTGATGAGTGCGCCCCGTTTCCAGCCGAAACGCAAGCAGCGACAGTCCTCCCTGCTTGGCAAGGCAAAAGGCATGGGTTACAGCCGGTTTTCCGTCCGGCCGGACCATACGCTTAGGAGAAAACGGCTCCTCCCGTTCAATGGGCGCGTCAAACCGGCACCGAAAAAAGTGTACAGGCCGGTCGGTAATGCCATAGTACAGCCGTGTCACTGCCATCCGATCTACATTGGCCGCATACATATTGGTCGCCACCAGCACTAAACCGGAGGTGTCGCTGTCCAAACGAGTAATGGGGTGGTACACATGGTCTGGAAACAGGGCGAGAAACCCATTGGCCAGCGTATCATACAAATGCGCCCGCGACGGGTGCACCGGCATACCCGCCGGTTTGTCAAGAACGACAAAATCCTCGTCCTGGGCGACAATGCTCACATCCGGATGGGGTACCGGCGCGATATTGCTTTCCTGCTTTCGCTCTGAAAACAGCGACGGCACTTCTAAAACAATCCGATCTTCGGCTGAAAGGATGTAATTGGTGTATGCATTCTTGCCGTTAACCGAAATCCCCTCCGGCCGCTTCTTTAGCTGGGTCAACAACGCCGAGGAGATACCAATCCTGCTTTTTAAATAGGAGGCCAGCTTGCGCCCCTCCGCTTCTTTGCCTGCTATGAGTTCGATTCTTCTGGCCATGCACAAGTTTCCTTTCCTTCAGGGCTTTTTTGCAAAATCCATGCGGCACAAGGACCAATAAAAGCTTGTCTTTTGTATTCGGCTGCCGATTTCCCAGAGGTTATCCACCGTTTTCAGCAAAACACCCCGCTTTGCAAGTTCGCCGCATAGGTCCGTAATCATAGTCTTTGCCACAGGAGTTTCCGCCTTCTCGCTTATATAATACCCTGCGTGTTCGTCCTGCAAAACAAAATTGTCCGGCGCAAGTTCGTACAGGTACAAAGTCGTCTGCATAAGCGCAGGAAGCCAGCCTGCTTCAATGGCCACTACATGGTTCACATCCGGTCTGTCCGCCGGCAAGTAGCGTGCACAGTCCTCCTTAGTTGTCTGCGGCCCTACATGCCAGCATACCCGGGGACAATTCCTTGGCGTTAGAAAGTTCGGCAATGTCCGCTCGCATAGCGCCCAGACAAGCCCTTTTTTCGGGTCTAAATCGGTTCGTGTAGGCAATCTCGGTATAAACTGCACTATATCCGGCTCTTCGCTGACATGAAACAAGCGCATGGGCAACCAACTCTCAAATTCAATGTGAAAAAGCGCACCGAAGCAGCAGGGTGCTTCGGTGCATCTATGGTTTTACTCCGGCTTATCCTCTTGGGATGCTTCGGAAGAATCCTTTTCCGCTGAAGAGTCTTCTTTTGCAGAGTCCTCTTCCTTTGCGGAAGGATCTCCCTCAAACACGGCGCGGAAAACGTCCGCCTCCATCTTTTCATGCTCTAAAAGATAATCGGTAACATACTGCACCTTGTCGCTATGCTTCCGAAGCAGATCTTCCGCCCGCTCATAGGCTTCTTGAATCATTGCTTTGATCTCCCGGTCGATGGTGGCCGCCACTTCTTGCGAGTAGTTGGGCGCCGCGCTGAAATCACGACCCAAGAACACCTCTTCGTGATCCGAGCCAAAGCGAATGGGTCCTAATGAGTCACTCATACCGTACTTTGTGACCATTTTTCGTGCCAAATCCGTGGCCCTCTGAATATCATTAGAGGCGCCGGTGGAAATATCGTCTAAGAAGATCTTCTCTGCCACGCGACCGCCCAAAAGGGATACGATCTCATCCTTCATTTCGCTGCGTGACTTATAAGATTTATCTTCCTTGGGCAACGAAAGGGTATATCCGCCGGCCATACCCCGGGGGATAATGGAAATCTGATGCACAGGCGGATGGTGCTCTAAGAAGTAGGAGACAACCGCATGCCCGGCCTCGTGATAAGCGGTAAGCTTTCTTTCTTTGTCGGAGACGGAACGGCTTCTTTTTTCCGGGCCGACAACTACCTTGAGTTCGGCTTCGGAAATTTCCGCCATGCCAATGCGCCGCTTGCCTCGACGAGCCGTCAAAAGAGCCGCCTCGTTGAGCAGGTTCTCCAGGTCGGCCGGGCTAAAGCCCACCGTGCCCCGGGCAATAATGGAAAAATCAATATTTGGCTCGAAAACCTTTCCTCTGGCGTGCACCTTGAGGATGGCTTCTCTTGCCTTGGTATCAGGCAGCCCGATATAAACCTGCCGGTCAAATCGGCCGGGACGCAGCAGAGCCGTATCGAGAATGTCCGGCCGGTTAGTAGCGGCGATGATAATAACGCCCTCGTTGGCCACAAAGCCGTCCATTTCCACAAGCAGCTG
>DUUG01000330.1 GCA_012841675.1 Clostridiales bacterium | reverse complement strand
CCCTTGCTTTATACTACCTAGCGCCGCAACGCCTTCGCAGCTGGGTGCTAATGGTTATCAGCCTGGTTTTCTACGCCTGGGGCGAGCCCCTATACGTTTTGCTGATGATCAGCACCATCCTGATCACCTATTTCTGCGGCGTTTTAATGGAAAAATACAGGACAACCCCTAAAAAATCCCGCCTGTTTTTAACGCTTTCCATCGTTTTTAGTTTGGGTGTTTTGTTTTTCTTCAAATATTATGACTTTTTAGCCAGAAATTTATCCTTGTTAGGGATTTCTCTGCCGGTTTTGGGACTTTCCCTCCCTATCGGCATCTCCTTTTACACCTTCCAGGCCATTTCCTATAACATAGACGTGTATCGGAAGGACACCCCGCCCCAAAACCATCTTCTGCACTATGGAAACTATGTTTCCTTGTTTCCGCAGCTTGTTGCAGGCCCCATATTAAAATACAGAGATGTGGCCGATCAGCTGGACCGCCGTTTACACACAACGGAAAAGTTTACCTCCGGTGTCACTAAGTTTACCGTGGGGCTTTGCAAAAAGGTTTTGCTTGCCAACAATATCGGCCCTCTGTTTGATACGGTGGCCGCCCAAAGCCAGGGCGAGCTTTCTGTGCTGGGCGCGTTTTTGGGCTTGCTTGCCTTTACCTTCCAGATCTACTTTGACTTTTCCGGCTATTCCGATATGGCCATCGGTCTGGGACGGATGCTAGGCTTTGAATTCCTGCCCAACTTCAACTACCCGTATATTTCCCAAAGCATTACGGATTTTTGGCGCCGGTGGCACATTTCCCTCTCCACTTGGTTTAAGGAATACGTGTATATCCCCCTAGGCGGCAACCGTGTGGGCCGCTTAAAACAGTATCGGAACATCTTAATTGTCTGGTGCCTGACGGGTATTTGGCACGGCGCTGCCTGGAACTTCTTCTTCTGGGGGCTTTATTTTGCTGTGATTTTGATGTTTGAGAAGGCCTTTGTGCTGCATGTTTTGAAGAAAGTTCCGGCGTTTGTGCGCCATCTGTATACGCTGATTCTGGTCATGTTTGGCTGGGCACTGTTCCAGCTAAACGAATTTTCCAGCGCCACAGGCTTCCTGTCGGCCTTGTTTGGCCGCGGCGACGGGCTTTATAACAGCGACGCTTTGTACCTTTTACAATCCTATTGGCCGTTCTTTATTATTCTGGCCATTGCGTCCACTCCCTTGTTAAGCCAAGCGTTTGATAAACTCCCCGAGAAGGCACGTTTGGTCGCCCGGCCCATTCTTGTGGCTTTAGGCCTGTTTTTTTCAACGGCCTATCTGGTGGATTCCAGCTTCAACCCCTTCTTATACTTTAACTTCTAATCGGAGGCACCCATGAAAAAAGTTGCCGTTTTTTTACCCGGCCTTATTTTTCTTCTGTTTTGCTTCGGCTTTTCCATACTGCACCATGCGTTGCCCGATAAAAGTTTTTCCGAGCAGGAAAACAGAGAACTGGCCCTATCGCCTGCCCTTTCCCTTTCTAGCTTTCTTTCGGGAGATTGGACGAGAGAGTATGAAACGTATCTGGCCGACCAGTTTCCCTTCCGAAACACCTTTGTCACCGTCAAAGCAGGAACTGAGCTGGCTTTGGGCAAAACTGAGCTGTCCGGCATCTATATCTGCAAAGACGGGCTGCTGGCCGCGAAATTTGAAAAACCTGATGATAACCGCGTCCGCTTGAACACGGCGGCCATTGCCGCCTTTGCGGAAAAGGTTAATGTGCCTGTGTATTTTACCGTTGTGCCCGGCATAACGGCTTTATGGGCCGACCGGCTGCCTGAAAACGCCCCCAACCCCGACCAGCTTGCCCTTGTTGACCAAATTGCCGCCTCTGCCGGTGCCGCAATCTATGTGGACACCAAAGCGGCCCTTTTGCAAAAGGTGAACGAACCCATCTACTATACCACCGACCACCACTGGACGACGCTAGGCGCCTACTACGGCTATGAAGCCCTTGCCAACGCCATGGGGCTGGAACCCCAAGCCCTTCCCAATCCCTACAAAACCTTTTCGCATTTCTACGGCACGTCCTCTTCCTCCGCCGGCATCGCCCCGGGCGAAGGGGATACGGTGACTTTGTATATTCCGGACGAGGGCATGACGCTTACGGTCGGCAACGAAGAAAAACCCCTGTATGACATGAGTTTTGCCGAAAAGAAGGACAAATACAGCGTTTTTCTGGGCGGAAACTATCCCCTGGCCGTACTCAAAACGGGGCAGAAGGATCTTCCCAAGCTGCTTTTGGTGAAAGATTCCTACGCCAACGCGGAAATCCCCTTTTTGGCCGCCCATTTCTCTGAAATCCACATTGTAGACCCCCGGTTCTACCGCCAAAGCCTGTCTAGTTATGTTGAGGAAAATCAAATAGAGCAGGTTGTTGTTTCCTTTTATCTTGTGAATTTTGTCACAGACAACAATATTGCCCTTATTAAATAGGACTAGGAGGAAATAGGAGGAACACCCATGAAAGAGAATCAACTCACCTTCGGACTGCCGGAAGAAGTCGGTATCCCGTCCGCTGCCATTACGGAATTTTTGGAGAGGCTGCAAAAGAAACGGCTGTGCCTGCACGGTCTTATTCTCTGGCGGAAGGGCAAAGTCGTGGCGGAAGGGTATGCCGCGCCGTTCCACAAGGACCGCAAGCATCGCATGTACTCCATTAGCAAAACCTTTGTCTCCGCCGCCATCGGATTGTTAGTCGACCAGGGGCTTTTGTCTCTTTCCGACCGGGTGGTAGACTTCTTCCCCGGTGACCGGCCGGCAGAAGTGCATCCCTT
>DUUG01000329.1 GCA_012841675.1 Clostridiales bacterium | reverse complement strand
CTTAGCCAGCGGTTCCGAGTGTCCTCCGGCGGCGCGCTGTACGTCAACGACGGCGAAGTGCTGGAAGGCGGACTTTCCGGCGCCTATGCCATCGACGGTTCTGGCAATACGGTGCAATTAGTCGGCGCCAACTTTAAAGCCATCACCGCCACGGGCATTGAAACCGTGGAGGCGGTGGGCAACGCATCCGAGTTTACCTTTGAAGGCCGCGGCTGGGGCCATGGCCTTGGCATGAGCCAGCAAGGGGCCCGAGGAATGGCCAACCAGGGCTGGACCTATGATCAAATCCTAAAACACTACTACACAGGCGTCGAGCTTGTGAGTACCGGCCCGTAATATCGTGTTTTGCATTTTGCAACGCGGCCCTATCCATACTATCTATAACTCCGGCAGGCGCAATTTCTATAAGACCCTTTTGCACTAGCCTTCATGTACAAGGAGCACTTCATGAAAACCAGCGATTTTTCCTATGAGCTTCCCCAAGAGCTGATTGCGCAGACGCCGCTTGCCAAGCGTGACGCATCCAGGCTTCTGCATGTGCCTTTAGACGGCGGCGCATTTTCGCATACAACCTTTGAACAGCTGCCCGGTTTTTTAAAACCGGGCGATTGTCTTGTTTTTAACGATTCCCGGGTCATGCCCGCAAGGCTGCTTGGCGTTCGTGCCTCCGGCGGCGCGGCGGAGGTGTTGCTTCTTCGGCAAATGGAAGGCGACCTTTGGCAGGCCCTTGTCCGTCCGGGGCGAAAGCTTCGCAATGGGGCAACCATTTCCTTTGGCGACGGTCTTCTTGCCTGCACAGTGGAAGGCAACGGGCCAGACGGAAGCCGATTTGTCCGTTTTTCCTACGAGGGAATTTGGCACGAGCTGCTAGATCGCCTAGGCGAAATGCCCCTTCCGCCTTATATCACCGAGCGGCTGGCCGACCCGGACCGGTATCAGACGGTGTACGCCAAAGAAGAAGGCTCTGCCGCCGCCCCTACCGCCGGGCTGCATTTTACGGAAGAACTTATAAAAACCATCCAACAAAGCGTCCGCCTTGCCTTTGTAACCCTCCATGTAGGGCTTGGCACCTTCCGCCCCGTCAAAGCGGAGGATATTGCCGACCATGTGATGCACAAGGAGGTCTACTCCGTTCCGGAAGAAGCGGCAAACGCCATTAACCAAACCAAAGCCGAAGGCGGACGAGTGATTGCCGTAGGAACGACTTCCTGCCGCGTGCTGGAAACGGCATCCGACGAAAACGGCAAGTTAAGTCCCGGCGGCGGCGAAACGGGCATTTTTATCTACCCCGGCTACCGGTTTAAATGCCTGGATGGTTTGATTACCAACTTCCATCTGCCCGAAAGCACCCTCTTAATGCTTGTTTCCGCTTTGGCCGGACGGGAACGGATTCTGGCAGCTTATAAAGAAGCCGTTTCTAAGCGTTACCGCTTTTTCAGCTTCGGCGACGCCATGCTGATCCTTTAAATTTTTGCTCAGGAGAAAATATATGTTCACCCTATTAAAAACCGAAGGCCGTGCCCGCCGTGGCCGGTATATAACTCCCCACGGCACCATTGAAACGCCGGTTTTTATGAACGTCGGCACCCAAGCGGCCATCAAAGGCGGCTTAGACGCGTTCGACCTAAAGGCAATCGGCTGTCAAGTGGAGCTTTCCAACACCTACCATCTGCATCTCCTCCCGGGGGATGAAGTTATCCGAACACTAGGTGGTCTGCACCAGTTTATGCAGTGGGACGGACCGATTTTAACCGACAGCGGCGGATTTCAGGTGTTTTCTTTGGCCTCCTTGCGCCAAATTAAAGAAGAAGGCGTCACCTTTGCTTCCCATTTAGACGGGCGGCGGATCTTTATGGGGCCGGAGGAGAGCATGCGCATCCAATCCAACCTCGGCTCGGATATAGCCATGGCCTTTGACGAATGCGTGGAAAACCCCGCCCCGTATGACTATGTAAAAGCCTCCTGCCAAAGAACATACCGCTGGCTCGTCCGCTGTCAAAAAGCGCTGGCCGAGTGTAACCAACGGGACGAAGCGCCCAACAAAGGGCAGGTGCTTTGGGGCATCAACCAAGGCGGCACGTTTCCGGACCTTCGCAAAAACCACATGGAGCAGATTGCCGAACTTGATTTGCCGGGCTATGCCGTAGGCGGCCTGGCCGTGGGCGAACCGGCGGAGGTCATGTACGAAATTCTGGAAGAAGTCGTTCCCGTCATGCCGCAGAACAAGCCCCGGTATTTGATGGGTGTCGGCACCCCGTCTAATATTATCGAGGCCGTCTGGCGGGGAATCGACTTTTTCGACTGTGTTTTGCCTGCCCGCAACGCCCGCCACGGCCATCTTTACACCAAAAACGGCCGCATTAACTTAAACAACGCCAAATATCAAACGGACGATACTCCCGTAGATGAAGCCTGCGGCTGTTCCGTCTGCCAGCGGTATTCGAGAGCCTATCTTCGCCATCTGCTCAAGGCGGAGGAGGTGCTGGGCCTTCGGCTCTGCGTTCTGCACAACCTCTGGTTTTACAACCATTTAATGGCCGACATCCGCCAAGCCCTAGACCAAGGGCGGTTTGCCGCTTTCCGAGAGGAATGGTCCGCCCGGCTCGACTTGCGCATATAACACATGGCTTCGTTATATAGTAAAGGCATAGACCACTTTGCTTGCCCCCGCTTTTTTCGCGAGAGAAGCTCTGGTCTGTGCTTTTTTTCGTTCTTTCCCCTATGCAAAAGTTTTTCTAAAAAATTTTCCAAAACCTCTTGACAAACAGATAGGGCACGCATATACTAGTACCATAACATATAAATCATATATGATTACACTGTTTTGGAGGAATGATTATGGCACGCATCGCGAAAGGTCTCGCCGACTTAGTCGGAAATACTCCTCTCGTTTCTCTCGAAAACTACTCTGCCGCCAACAAACTGGAAGCCACCCTGATTGCCAAACTGGAATACTATAACCCCGCCGGAAGCGTCAAAGACAGGATTGCCAAGGCCATGATCGAAGACGCCGAGGCAAGGGGCGCCTTAAAGCCCGGCTCTGTCATTATCGAGCCCACCAGCGGCAACACAGGGATAGGCCTTGCCGCCATGGCCGCCGCCAGAGGCTACCGTATTATTCTGACCATGCCGGAAACCATGAGCATCGAACGCCGGAACCTCCTGGCCGCCTACGGTGCCGAGCTGGTTCTGACCGAAGGTGCCAAGGGCATGAAGGGCGCCATTGCCAAAGCCGAGGAGCTGGCCCAGTCGATTCCCAACTCCTTTATCCCCGCCCAGTTTAACAACCCCGCAAACCCTGCCATCCATAAGGCAACCACCGGCCCTGAAATCTGGAACGACACCGACGGCAACGTGGATTTCTTCGTTTCCGGTATCGGCACCGGCGGCACCATTACGGGCGCCGGCGAATATCTAAAGGAAAAGAACGCAAATTTGCAGGTTGTCGCCGTGGAGCCGGACACATCCCCTGTGCTTTCGGAAGGCAAGGCCGGCCCGCATAAAATTCAGGGCATCGGCGCGGGCTTTGTCCCTACTGTCCTGAACACCAACATCTACGATACCGTCATCCGCGTGACCAACGAGGACGCTTTTGCCACCGGCCGCGCTTTGGCCGCCGCCGAAGGAATTTTAGCGGGTATTTCCTCTGGCGCGGCCCTATGGGCGGCTACCCAGCTTGCCAAAGACCCGGCCAACAAAGGAAAAACCATCGTCGTCATTCTCCCGGACACGGGCGAACGCTATCTCTCCACGCCCCTGTTTGCAAAGGAATAACTTCCCCAATTGTAAGCGTGGCGGAATGTTCCTTTCTAACCGCCTTATAAACCGCCTTATAAACCGCCTTATAAAACTCCCCCTGCTGGGATTGTACAGCAGGGGGAGTTTTTATTCCAGATAGAATTTTTCTATAACCGCAAGAGAATCGTCAAACCGGTAGACAAGGGGCGCGCCGGTGGGCACTTCTACTCGGGTAATTTCCTCGTCCGAAAGCTTGTCAAAGTGCTTAATAAGACCGCGCAAGGTGTTGCCGTGGGCGGCAATAAGCAGCCGTTTTCCTTCCAAAACCTGCGGCTTCAACACTTGCTCCCAGAAGGGAATCACTCGCAACACCGTATCTTTCAGGCTTTCCGTCGCCGGGCAAAGCTCCTTTGGCAAATTTGCATAGCGGGGGTCAAAGTGCGGCAAGCGCGGATCCCCTTCTGCAAGGGCAGGCGGCGCCGTGTCATAGCTTCTGCGCCAGATATGCACCTGCTCATCGCCGAACTTGGCCGCCGTTTCCGCCTTGTTAAGCCCCTGCAAAGCGCCGTAATGCCGCTCATTTAGGCGCCAATCCTTACTTTCAGGAATGTAAAGCTGGTCTAATTCCTCCAGCACTAAATAAAGCGTCTGAATGGCCCGAGACAAAAGGGAAACATAGGCCATGTCAAAGGCGTATCCCCGCTCTTTCAACAGCCGCCCGGCGGCCCTTGCCTCCTCCACGCCCTTTTCGCTAAGCCTAACATCTGTCCAGCCGGTAAACCGGTTTTCCAAATTCCATATGCTTTGTCCGTGTCGGATTAAAACGAGCGTATGCATCCAATCTCCCTTTCTATAAGGATATATTGTACCCTAATTAAGTATAGTATGTTTTGCACATCTTCACAATACTTTTTTACAATCTTTTCTTTAACAGAGGTATTTTTTTCTTGCTTTCCGGTTGCACCTTCGTTATACTGAAAACAGTACATATTTATATAAGTATGAGGTGAGTCGCATGAGCAATGTTTTTTCCGGTCCCTTTGATATTTTCGTGCAAGCTGGGCAATCCAACGCCGAAGGATGCGGACAAGGAACGGCGGCCGAACCGTTTGTTCCCACAGAGCAAATTCTCTACATGAACAAGGATCTTTCCCTCTCCGTTGCGGCAGAGCGAGAGCTAAACGGAGGTCTTTGGTCTGATTTCTCTCTGTTTTTTGCCAGAGAGTATGTAAAGGCCGGGCGGCTCGACCCTTCTCGCCGAGTTCTCATTCTGCGTACCGCCGTTGGCGGAACGGGCTTTTTAGATAGACGCTGGGGTATGACCGACGACCTGTTTTTGCAAATGGTTAAGATGATACAGCATGCCAAAACCCTCCACGAAGACAGCCGCTTTGCCGCCTTATTGTGGCACCAGGGCGAAACGGACGCCATTTTAACCGCTTCCTATGAGGGCCACTACAATAACCTTTCCGGCCTAATTGACGCTGTGCGCGCCGAAACGGGAGTTTCCGACCTTCCCTTTGTCGCCGGCGATTTTGTCCAGCATTGGAAACGGCAGAATATGGGCATCTGCGAGCCGGTGGTAACGGCCATTCGCCATGTCTGCCGCGACAAGGCAGGGCACTTTGTGGAAACCGACGGTCTTATGTCCAACGATCAGACTATCGGCAACGGCGACCACATCCATTTCTCTACACCCTCCCTGGAAATCCTCGGCCGGAAATATTACGAAGCGATTTTCGGCTAAAATGCAACCGCACTACCTCTGAAAGGAAGAACCCCATGACCCGTGACGAACAATTCATGCAGCTTGCCCTTGCCGAGGCGCAAAAAGCCGCCCAAAACGGCGAAGTGCCTGTGGGATGCGTTATTGTGCACCGGGATCAGGTCATCGCCGTTGGCCGAAACCGCCGGGAAAAAGGCAAAAGCGCTTTGGCCCATGCGGAGATTGTGGCCATTCGCCGGGCCTGCCGGGCACTTGGCGGATGGCGCCTATGGGAATGCGAGCTGTATGTGACGTTAGAGCCTTGCCCCATGTGCGCCGGGGCGATTTTAAACGCCCGGATTCCGAAAGTGGTGTTCGGCGCGGCGGATGAAAAGGCCGGGGCCATGGGAAGCGTGTTTGATTTGTTTTCCTTTCCGTTAAATCATAAGCCTTTGGTCGTGTCGGGTGTATGCGCCGAGGAAAGCAAGGCGCTTTTGCAGGCATTTTTTCAAAAGCTTCGGAAAAGACAAGAAAAACGGTGGAAAAAACCAACCGAATAAAACAAAGGGGGGCACCTTGCAGGTGCTCCCTTTTGCTTAATAACCGCACGCAATTAAACCCCAAAATAGATACCATTGGTGAACGGCAGAATCACAAAAACCCGGCGCAATCCTCGCTTTTCTGCCTGTGTAAGCATTTTGTTGCATATCCTCCGTAAAAAACGCAGTATCTGTATGGTCGGCATCCGCAAAACACGATAGGAACATTCGAAAGAACAAAACGGTTGCCCTTTGAGCGGGTTTTGCTTTTGCATGGGGAAATATACCAAAAATATTGCAAAATATTTAGCAGATTTGGCATAAACGTGCGGTATTAACTAGAGAAATTTCTTGTTAACGGAGGGCGGATATGATAAGATGGACGCGAAAATTTGAAAACAGGTTTGATTCCCATCGAAAACGTTTGTAAGCTTACGGGAACGGTAAGCAAAAAATCACTTTGTGCTTTCCGGGCTTGCTCTGTCCGCCCGGCATAAGGAGGAAAAGCATATGGCAACCAAACCAACCACAGCAAATATCCAAGAACTGACCATTTGCGGTGCGCCCATTGAACAATTTTCCATCGTTATGCCGCTAAATCCCACAGAAGCCGAACAGTATGCCGCAGGCCGTCTGCAAAGATACATAGCGATGGCCACAGGAAAATCACTGCCCTTTGCGGAAGAACGGCAAACCGCCCATAAAATTTATATTGGCGCCGCCGCGCGTGTTGCGCGGGAAACATTGAAGCATGACGGGTTTACCATCAGAACCGACGATACTTCTCTACATTTGGCCGGTGCAATAGACAGAGGAACCATTTACGCCGTCAACACGTTTTTGGAAAAATACGTCGGCGTGCGGATTTATGAGGGCGGTGTCGAACGCGTTTTGCCGGCGGAAAAAATTGCCGTGCCGGCACAGCTTTCGGTGACCGAAAATCCTGTTTTCCAAATGCGCCGCACAAGCCATGCCACAACGGCGGACCCGGATTATGCCGTTTGGATGAAATTCAACAGCTCGCTGGCCCGCCTGGAAGAGAAACACGGCGGCACCATTGTCAACGCCCCCGGTTTAAGCTGTCACACCTTTGAAAAGCTTTGCCCGCCCGAACAGTATTTTGAAGAGCATCCGGAATACTACTCACTCATCGACGGCAAGCGCATCATCGGCGGCAACAAATTCGACAAGCCTTACGGCCAGCTTTGTTTGACGAACCCGGACGTGCTTCACATAGTAACGGAAAACGTATTAAAGCAAATTGCCCTGCGCCCTGATTGCCAGATTGCAGATGTTTCCCAAAACGACAACAGCAACTACTGCCAATGCGAAAATTGCGCCGCGGTTGACAAAGAAGAGGGCAGCCCGGCGGGTCTGATGCTGCGTTTTGTCAACGCGATTGCCGCGGAAGTGAAAAAGAAATACCCCAACGTGCTTGTGCAGACGTTTGCCTACCAATACACCAGAAAACCGCCGAAAATCACCAAGCCGGCCGACAATGTCATCGTGCGCCTTTGCTCGATCGAGTGCTGTTTCCGGCATAAGCTAGACTGCGGCTGTGCGCAGAATGAATCCTTTGCCGAAGATATGGCCGGCTGGGGCAAAATTGCGAAAAACCTGTCGATTTGGAACTACACCGTCAACTATGACGAATATTACGCCCCCTGGCCCAACTTTGATGCGCTTCCCGAGAATGCTCGCTACTTTGCTGAAAATAACGCCGTTCATGTCTATGAACAATCTAGCAGCAACGGCGGCCACACCGGGGAATTCGGCGCCTTGCGGACATATCTAATCGGCAAGCTACTCTGGAACCCCTACATGAGCCGGGAGGAATATAATGCCCATATAGACGAATTCTTGGAAGGGTATTTCGGCCCCGGCTGGCAGGGGATTCGGGCATATCTGGATCTTTTGATGGAAACAACGAAAGACCAACATATTGCTTTCCTGCAACCGCTGAATCCCTATTCGCAAGACCCCGACTACGAAACGCGCATGTCCTACGAGCCGGCGCCGTATCAAAAGTTGCAAGACGAACACTATTTATCGGAATTTTTCACCCACCTGCCCGACCTCCTGCGCCTTTGGCGTGGGGCGCTTGCACAGGCGCCGGACAACGCAACCCGCTTCCGCATAATCCGCGCCATGATGACTTTGGACTATATCGAGCTTTTCTGTACCCCCCATGACAGGGCAACCATGACGCTGGAAGAACAGGCCGCCTACGAGGCCCGTTGTGCCGAATTCCTCTGGAAACAGGAGCTGTTCGGCCAACATACAACGGAAAACACGGCCCGGCGGAAAAAGGGGCAGGGTTAAATTCTTGCCCAAAATTCCCATCAATACGATTTGCAGGAGGATCAGCTATGAATACAATGGATCGTTCGCGCTTTTTTGTCGGTACCTATATTCTCCAGCCTTACGCACATTCGGAAAAGCACATCCGTGAGCTGGCCGAGTGCGGCATTGATTTTGTCGTCGGAATTGGCAACAACCGGCCCGTTCTTGACCTGTTTGCCAAATACGGCGTGGGCGCCATCGTTAGTGGCGTTCTGCCCGGCTGGTGGGGCGGAGACGGGCAAAATGCCGGCAAAATGGCGGAAACCAACCCCCTTTCCCGCTACGAAGAGGCCGCCGCTGCTTTTGAGGATCACCCGGCGATTTGGGGCATCGACACGGGCGACGAGCCGTCGGCTCTTGATTTCCCCCATTACGGCAAGGTGTTGGATTTAGTAAGCCGCCGGTTTCCCCGCCAACTTGCCTATTTGAACCTATACCCCAACTATGCCTCTGTTTCGAAGAACAATGCCGAAGAAACAATAAACCAGCTTGGCACGCCAACCTATGCCGAACACATCAAAAAATACTGTGAAAATATCGGCGAGGACTATATCTGCTACGATTATTACATGTATGCTGCTTCTGTGGAAGGGGCGTATGAGAATTTGCACGTCGTGTCTGACGCTTGCCTGCGCACCGGCCGCCGTATGTGGATTGTTTTGCAGGTCAACTCTCTGGACGAAACCAAGTGGATCAGCGAAAACCAGCTTCGTTTCCAAGCATACAGCGCCATGG
>DUUG01000328.1 GCA_012841675.1 Clostridiales bacterium | reverse complement strand
TACGGCGGGTTTCTTATCGGCCATACAACCACTCCTTACAGTATAGTAAAACCGGCAAACTCCCCGGCATACCTGATTTGGAACGCCCGGGAGGGTAGTCTGAAGATTTTTCGCCCGACTTGTCAAAACGGCAAAAGCGTGGTAATATAATCATAGGCAATTGTACGTTTTTTCTCGTCGGGAGTTTGATATATAATTATATCATACTTTTATATAGAAGTCAATGTGTTTTTCGCCTTGGAGTGTTTTTATTCGTTCCAAGGCGTTTTTTGTTTTTTTCTATGTCATATAGCGCTAAAAATATTTTGAAGATTTTTGTCAAATTTGACAACTTTGCTTGACAACTTCAAAAATATGTGATTAAATACTGTTGGATTTGTAAGGAAGATATGGGATATGTAAAATGAAATCACCAATGCACTGTTCCGGCGATAGGCTGGACGAGCTTTCCGACGATACGTTACTTAAATGGGCCGCCAAGGGAGACATGCGCGCAGAGGAGATGCTCGTCGTCCGATATACGCCCATGGTCTACTCTATTGCCCGCACCTGCTACCGCCAAGGGCTTGAGCGTGCCGATTTTGTGCAGGAGGGCATGGTTGGCTTGCTGTACGCTATCCGGGAGTTTTCTCCGGAAAAGGGCAGCTTTGCGGCATTTGCTTCCGTTTGTATCAGAAATGCTCTTTATAGTGCTTTGCGTAAAGCACTTTCTAAAAAGCAAGCAGCCATGAACGGGTATATTTCCCTTTCTTCCCCCGAAGGTGACAAAACCGCGTCAAGCACCTTGCTGACGCTTCTCTCCGAGGATACTACGGCCGACGCATTAGATCGCCTGATCCGCGAGGATGAGCAGGCCCGCTTGCTTGCAGCGCTAACCGCTCTGCTATCCCCGTTTGAGCAAAAGGTTTTGTCTGCATGGCTGGCCGGGTTCAGTATCCCCGAAACAGCCCGCGCCTTGGACAAGTCCGTAAAATCTGTGGAAAACGCATTGACCCGCCTTCGCCGCAAGGCAAAAGACCTTGCTGCCGGACAAAGCGGTTCACTCCACGAAGACTAGGCGTAAACGGTTGACTCCGTTCGCATAAAATCAATGCCCAGATCTTTCTACATGGTTCTTTCTGCAAGCTATTAAAGCCATGCAAAGACAAGGAAGCGCGATTTTCATCGTCGGGGCAAAAAGAGAGAGGTTATCTCAATGTACGAAGACAAAACGCTCAAATGTAAAGAATGTGGCGCAGATTTCGTGTTCTCCTCTGGAGAGCAGGCGTTCTACGCAGAGCGCGGCTTCCAGAACGAACCACAACGCTGCAAAACTTGCCGCGACAACCGCAAAAACGCCGCCCGGGGACCCAGAGAATTTTTCTCTGCCACCTGCGCCAGTTGCGGAAACGAAGCCAAAATCCCCTTCGAGCCAAAGACCGATCGCCCCGTCTATTGCAGCGATTGCTTTGCAAAAATCAAAGAGGCACAGTAATGTATCTAGTCTCACCGGCGCTCATTTTGAGCGCCGGTTTATTTTGAAAAATTACCAACCTATGGAAGTATTCCCAAATTAGACCTAGTGTATACCTGTTATAAAATATAAAATACGGCCTTTGCCGCCTTTTATGCTAAGCATATTTAATCTGCCGTGCCAAGTTCCATAGCACTGTGTCTACTGTATCGTTTCCGCCTCGTCTAACTGCGCTACACCGGTTTCTATGGCACCAGATTCCGCCACAGCAGTCTCTACCGCTCCTGTCTATACCACACCGTCTTCTACTGCACCGGTACCCGTTTCACCGGATGCCTTTTCATCAGCGATGGCTACAACCTGCTTCCTGATTTCTTCATAGCTTAACTCCGCCACACCTAGCGAGTTTTTTACATCCGCAACGGAAGTTTTGTTTGCTTTTCCTTCCACATTGCCAGAGCTTATGATC
>DUUG01000327.1 GCA_012841675.1 Clostridiales bacterium | reverse complement strand
CTAGGTTGCCGTGTTACTGTATCTGCTCGCAAATACTCTGATTTTGCATGGATGGAGGCCTATGGCTATGCAAGAGCAAATACCAATACGCTCGGTAGCAATCTAAGCCAATTCGACATCATCTTCAACACAGTTTCTGCTACCGTTCTCACAAGGGAGCGCTTGGAGCAGCTTAAAGGCGACTGCCTTGTCATCGACGTTGCGTCAAAGCCCGGCGGCGTTGACTTTACTGCGGCAAAGGAGCTGGGGACAAATGTCATATGGGCACTTTCCCTTCCGGGCAAATGTTCGCCATTGACATCCGGCAGAATCTTACGTGACATCATTTATCACATCCTTGAAGAAAAGGGCATGCTGATCCGAAGCGAACCTGGCATAAGCCTATAAATATTATTGTTTAACAAAATAAACTTTGCTTAAAAGTGTTATGTTATCGCCCTTTACGAAAAGGTTGTGACCTTTACGGATCGATTTGTTTTACTTGTTTTAGATCCGACGCAAAATGTATTTTCTGAAAACATTTCTCTGCAAAATTTTTATTTTCCACTTGGGCTGTCTCACCGAGAATCTTGTTCAAGGTGAACGGTCCTAATTTTTTATACGCAATTTCTACTGTGAATTTAAGTTTTCAATTTGCGCGAATCAAAATTTATTTGCGTGAAATTATAAATATTGAAAATGATGATTATTTATGATATTATATAGTAGTTATGGCAAAATAAACAAGTCAAGACAAGGTAAATAAGGAGAAAGCTCTTTTGTCTACACCAGACGAGGGTGACCAGACATAAGATAACTGACAAGGGAACGGTTCTTCTGTCGTACAAAACAAGGGCGGCCAGACATAAGTTAATGGGACGGTTCCGCCGTCTGCACTGATTGATTTTTGAGGATACGGAGCAATTCTGATGAACTTTTTTAGCATCAAGGAAGTGCGTGAGCTTCTGGATCGACACGGCTTTAGTTTTAGAAAATCATTAGGTCAAAACTTCATAACAAAGCAGTGGATACCTGAGCAAATAGTTTCTGCATCCGGAATCAATCGTGATCACGGTGTTTTGGAAATCGGACCGGGTATCGGCACTCTAACTAAATCACTTTGCGATTCAGCGGGCAAGGTAACATGCCTTGAAGTGGACGACCGGTTGCTGCCGGTACTTAATGAAACCCTGGCCGGGGCTGATAACTTGATCATCAGGCAGGGGGACGTATTAAAAGCCGATTTATCCGAAATAGTTCGCGATGATCTCAAGGGTCTGACTCCCGTTGCTTGCGCCAATTTACCCTACTATATAACGACCCCGGTTCTGGAACGCCTTTTTGAGAGTCGTCTTTTCAAGCAAATAACGGTTATGGTTCAAAAAGAAGTCGCTCGCAGGATTTGCGCATCTGCCGGCAGCCCGGATTATGGTGCATTTACAGTTTTTTCTCAGTTTTATAGTCGCCCTGAAATCTTGTTTGATGTACCTGCAAGTTGTTTTTTGCCCCAACCGAAAGTTGATTCCTCCGTTGTCATATTTCATATGCATTCCGATAACCCATACGGAATAGAAGACGAGGACTTATTTTTTAGGATCGTACGTTCTTCCTTTGCACAGCGCAGAAAGACGTTGATCAACGGTCTTATATCAGCGCTTCCGATGAAAAAGGACGAGCTACTCTCCATCATTTTAAGTTGTGGCTTCCGACCGGATGTCAGAGGTGAAACCCTTTCAATCGAATCTTTTGCCAAAATTACCGCCAAGATTGCGGAAAATCTTGTGAACTATGAGCACTGATTTTTGCATGATTTTATTGCACAAGTTGCAATCTTATAATAAAATTATTATTAGGTATGCGTATAATCTTTCGCAGACTGAAAGGAGATTACAGAATGGTACCTACCACAAACAAAGCCATACTCAACTGGGTCGATGAACAAGTCAAACTTACAAAACCTGATAAAGTTGTTTGGATCACCGGCGATGAAGAACAACTGCAACAGCTTCGCCAGGAAGCTATTTCAACCGGTGAAATTACAGAGCTTAATCAGGAGAAGCTGCCGGGTTGCGTACTCCACCGGACAGCTGTCAACGATGTCGCCCGTGTTGAGGATAGAACATTCATTTGTACACCTACTAAGGAAGAAGCAGGCCCCACCAACAACTGGATGGATCCCGCCGAAATGTATGCAAAACTGAATGCTCTGTATGATGGAGCGATGAAGGGACGCACGATGTACGTCATCCCATATTCAATGGGCGTTATTGGTTCCCCCTTCGCAAAATACGGAATCGAGCTCACCGACTCTATTTATGTCGTTTTGAACATGGTTATCATGACTCGAGTCAGCTCCAAAATATATGATGAACTTGGCGACAGCCCGGACTTTGTTAAAGGTCTCCATGCCAAAGCTGATCTCGATGAGAAAAACCGCTATATCGTACACTTCCCGCAGGATAACACAATCTGCTCGGTAAACTCAGGTTACGGCGGAAACGTTCTGTTAGGTAAGAAGTGCTTTGCCCTGCGTATTGCATCCTATCTTGGCCGCAAAGAGGGCTGGATGGCTGAGCATATGCTTATTTTGGGTATTGAGAATCCAGAAGGAGAAGTACGTTATTTGGCGGCAGCTTTCCCCTCAGCTTGCGGTAAGACCAACCTGGCCATGCTTATTCCACCGGAGATATATGCAAACAAGGGCTACAAAGTCTGGTGCGTCGGCGATGATATCGCATGGCTT
>DUUG01000326.1 GCA_012841675.1 Clostridiales bacterium | reverse complement strand
TTTTGACCTATATGGAGAAGGCTTAGAGGCATTTATTCATGTTTTGAAGCTCGTAAATGTTTTTTCCATAGAACCGACAAATGATGGGAGAGTCAAAGTAGGCATAAACATAAACAATGTATATGAAAAGAAACCAAATAAAACATAAAAAGAAGAAACCGCTATGAAAATTGGCATAGCGGTTATTTTATTGCTTTAGGGACGGAATTTTTATGGGATTTTTACTTATTCTATCACGTCACACTTATTCACGATTGCCAATACATTGAATATACTCTTATGAAAACAATAGGCAAAGGACAAAAGCATAGCAAAATATTGCGTTTCTTCCGACTATGGTTTATACTGGTATGTAAGTTAAATGCAGGGGAGGATTATGAATATGAATAAAATTCGAGTTACTATCTGGAACGAGTATCACCATGAGAAAAAAGAAGGAAAAGCCCGCGATCTGTATCCCAACGGCATGCACATGACGCTGGCGGAAAAGCTGGCCGATGACGGGCTGGAAATCCGTGTTGCCACCCTCGACATGCCCGAACACGGGCTGACCGACGAAGTTTTAAACAGCACCGATGTGCTGCTTTGGTGGGGGCATTGCCGGCATGATGACGTGGAAGACCGGATTGCTGCCAAAGTAGCCCGCCGTGTCAAAGATGGGATGGGCTTAGTTGCGCTCCATTCCGCCCACTATAGCAAGCCCTTCCGCCTTTTAATGGGCACCGACTGCAACTTGCGCTGGCGCAACTGGGGCGAGCGGGGCCGCGTATGGACGGTGAATCCAACCCACCCCATTGCCAAAGGTATTCCTTCCTCCTTTATGCTTGAGGCAGAGGAAATGTACGGCGAATTCTTCAACATTCCCAATCCCGACGATCTGATCTTTGTTACTTGGTGGGAAGGCGGCGAAGTGTTCCGCGGCGGCTGCACCTTTACCAGAGGTCTTGGCAAGATTTTCTACTTCCACCCCGGTCACGAGACTTGCCCGTCGTATCATAACGATACGGTCATTAAAGTTATCCGCAACGGAATTGACTGGGCCAATCCCGCCGGATATCAGTTTGAGAACCCGGGCCATTTCAGAGATCCGGACGAACCCATTGTCAACAAAGACGTGTAAAGAAAACGACTTTACATACCGTTTAACGAAAAAGGTTTCCCAAGGAGCCTCCTTTGGGAAGCCTTTTTATTTTCAAAGGGATTTTGAAGTAATCATCACAATCTATCGCTTCAAAATGCCGAAACCGATTTTATTTTTAGGAAGGCTATGTTATAATAGATGCATATTTGAAAAATGCACGGTGGTTAACCTAGGAGGAACTCATGACGGCAATCTATGACATGAAAGACAAGTGGCTTGACCGGTTTGAACGGTTTATGCTTTTGCTTTTGTTTATCAATCCGTTTCTGGATATTTTCAACGGCATATTTACCTATGTTCTGACCATGCTGACCAAGACGCCCTTTGCGGCACTGGGGGTTTCTATCACGCCTTCCCTTGTGCTTCGGATGGTGCTTTTGGTTAGTCTTCTGGGCTATTTGTTATTAACAAAGGACAGACCTATATTTTTTACGCTTTTATGCATTGGCGTTGTCTGGCTGATGACGGTTGCCGGTATGTTCTTTTTTTCCGCCTATGAGCCGGTTAGTTTTTTTTCGGAAATCCAATATATGGCGCGGTT
>DUUG01000325.1 GCA_012841675.1 Clostridiales bacterium | reverse complement strand
GGGAACGGTTTTAAAAGACCTTTTGGATTGCAACATGCTCCCCCGGGTTCATCTGCATGAAATTTTCCGGCAGGCAAGAGAAAGCGATATCATCGTCAATGCCCATAAGGTGAACCGGGGCGAAATGCCCTCTCTGCGGGGAAATAAAAAAGACTTCTTTTTTATGCAAAAAAACCGGCCAACCGATGTGATTGACACGGTTCTTTCGCTGGTAGAAGAACGGCTTCCGAAAAACATGGGGTTTGACCCGGCGGACATTCAAGTTATCACCCCCTCCAGAAAGCAGGAAACGGGTGTCACCCGGCTGAACCCCCTTTTGCAGGCGGTTTTGAACCCGCCCCATGAAACCAAGCGGGAGAAGGCCTTTGGCGGTGTTATCTTCCGGGAAGGCGACCGGGTTATGCAAATTCGGAACAACTACGACATGGTTTGGAAAAAAGAGCCGGCGGAACAGGGGCAGGGCATCTTTAACGGTGATATTGGCGTCATTCGCCGCATAAGCTTTTCTGATCAAACTCTGACGGTTGATTTTGACGATCGCATCTGCCAGTACGAATTCGACATGCTCGACCAGCTAGAGCACGCCTACGCCATCACTGTCCACAAGGCACAAGGCTGCGAATTTCCGGCGGTGATATTCGTTGCCTCGTTAAGACAGTCGCGGCTTTTAAACCGCAACTTGTTTTACACCGCCATTACCAGAGCGCGCTCTTTGCTTGTGATTGTGGGCAACGCCGAAACGGTGCATACCATGGTGACTAACCAGCGCCGGCAGAAACGCTACGGCGGACTTTGCCACCGGCTGAAAGGTTTTGCCAACCCCGCTTCGGAGGTATAACCATGCACATTTCCTTGAAAAGCGTATGGATGCGCCTATTTTTTCCGGCCAGGTGCATTGCCTGCCGGAAAGTGCTGCCCGGGGATGTGTACGATGTTTGCCCTTCTTGCCGGCCAAAGCTTCCCTTTGCGCCGCAAGCTTGCCTTTCCCTGCCCTATACGGAAGCGTGTTTTGCCCCCTTTTCCTATAAGGGTTCTGTGGCGGCCGCTTTGCACCGGCTAAAATTCAAAAGCAAGCCGCCCTATGCCCTGCCTTTGGCCCGGTTTATGGTGGAATGCCTTCCCAAAGACGCCCGCTTTGATTTTGTGACCTTTGTTCCCATCTCCAAAAAACGAAAAAAAGAGCGGGGATTTGACCAGGCAGAGGAGCTGGCCCGCCATGTGGCGGCACTTTTGTATCTTCCGCTGGCAACCACGTTAACCAAAACCACGGAAAACAAGCGCCAGTCGTCCCTTCCGGCGGCACAGCGTAAGGGAAACGTCATTGGCGTATATGAAGCATCCAGCGATTTTTGCTTCCGGCCGGGACAACGTTTTTTGCTCATAGATGACATTATCACCACCGGCGCTACCCTTTCCGAAGCGGCCAAAACCCTTCGCCTAGCCGGCGCGGAAAGCGTTACGGGGCTTGCTGTGGCAAAAACCCAGCAGAAACATTGAAAACCGTCTGTAACTTCGGTATAATTTAGGTATACTATTTTCACTGCAAAAGAAAGAACAGGAGATAAAACCATGTTTGGAAACGATATCGGCATCGACCTAGGTACTGCCACCATCCTTGTTTACGTCAAGGGCAAGGACATTGTCCTGCGTGAGCCAAGCGTTGTTGCCTTAAACAAAGATACAGGAAAAATGCTGGCCGTCGGCTCGGAAGCACAAAAAATGCTCGGACGGACGCCGGGCAACATCATTGCCATCCGCCCTTTGCGTGACGGCGTCATTTCCGACTATGAGCTGACCCAGCGCATGATTAAAGAGTTTATCAAAAAAGTCTGCGGCTTCCGCATTGTAAAACCGCGGCTTGTGGTATGCGTGCCCAGCGGCATTACCGAAGTGGAAGAGCGCGCCGTATTTGACGCAGGGCTGCAGGCCGGCGCAAGGCAGGTTTTCTTAATTGAAGAGCCGGTAGCGGCTGCCATTGGCGCCGGCATCGACATTGCCAAACCCATCGGCAACATGATTGTCGACATCGGCGGCGGCACAACGGACATTGCCGTTATCTCCTTAGGAGGCATTGTGGAATCCTCATCGATTAAGATTGCCGGCGACAAGTTTGACGAATCTATCATTAAATATATTCGCCGCAAGCATAACGTCCTTATAGGCGAACGCACGGCGGAAGAGTTGAAAATCCATTTGGGCTGTGTTTATCCCCGTCCGGATGAAATCTCCATGGACGTAAAGGGGCGCTGCTTAATGACTGGGCTTCCCAAGGTGTTTACGGTTTCCTCCTCGGAAATGCTAGAGGCCTTTGAGGAAGTTTCCGTTTCCATCATTGAAGCCGTTCATACAGTTTTGGAACGCACGCCGCCCGAGCTTATTGCCGATATTTCCACCAACGGTATCACCATGACCGGCGGCGGAGGCCTTGTATACGGCTTTGACAAGCTGATTTCCTCCCATACGGGTATTACCACAAGAATCGCTGAGGACGCTGTTTCCTGTGTGGCGATGGGAACAGGCAAAGCCCTTGACAATCTTTCCGTCATGCAGGAGGGTTCCATCAACTTCTCCCGCAAGCGGCAACTTCAAAAAATGTTATAAAGGCGGAACTTTGTATGCAGGAGCTTGACCGGGCCATTTCGGAACATAAGAGAGTGCATTTCATCGGCGCCGGCGGTATTATGATGAGCGCCTTGGCACTGGAACTGCAAAGACAAGGGGCCTACGTAACCGGGGCCGACCGTTCGGAAAGCGAGCGCGTTTCCATGCTTAGAAAAGCCGGCATCCCCGTCACCATCGGCCACTTTGCCGAAACCGTGGAGGGGGCCTCTGTTGTGGTTCGCAACGCCGCTATCCACGATGATTCGCCGGATATTGTTGCCGCGCGCGCTCTTGGCATTCCGATTATAGAGCGCCCAACGCTTCTTGGCCTTCTCATGCGCGGCTATGACAAGCGGCTTTGCTTTGCCGGCACGCATGGAAAATCCACCACCAGCGCCATGGCCGCCCAAGCTTTGCTTACAGCTAAAAAAGAGCCGACGGCATTTTTGGGGGCAGTGCTTCCGGAAATCGGCGGAAGCTATACACTTGGAAAAAATGAGTTTTTTGTGGCGGAATCCTGCGAATACTGCGATTCGTTTTTGGAATTATTCCCGCAAACGGCTGTGATTTTAAATATTTCCGAAGACCATTTGGATTATTTTTCCGGCATTGAGCAGATTATAAGCTCTTTCCGCCGTTTTGCCCTTCTTGCTCTTAATGCCAACGGTGTGGCAGTGGTCAACGGCGAGGACGAAAATGTGCTGGCGGCCGTGAAGGGCCTTCCGGGCCGCATTGTCACCTTTGGGCTTACAAAAGGCGACTATCAAGCCGCCGATCTTTCCTTTGATCGGGGCTATGCTTCCTTTACGCTTTTGCAAAAGGGCAAACCCCTTGGCAAAATTACGTTGCAAATCCCCGGCCGGCACAGTGTTTACAACGCCCTGGCCTGTGCCGCCGCCCTTTTGGAAAACGGGCTTTCGCCTGCCGAAACGGTAGAGGGCATTTCCAGTTTTGCAGGCGTGGCACGCCGGTTCCAAAAGCTGGGAACGTATAACGGTGCCATTGTCATCGACGACTATGCCCATCACCCGCAGGAGCTGGCCGCCACCCTTCGCTCTGCCAAAAATATGGCCTTTGAGCGGGTGATCTGCCTGTTCCAGCCCCACACCTATACGAGAACCAAGGCGTTTATGGCCGAGTTTGCAAAGGCGCTTTCTTTGGCGGATCTGGCCCTTGTGACTGACATCTATGCTGCCCGTGAGCTTCCTATCCCCGGCGTTTCCGCTAACGAGCTGGCCAAATTGGTTCCGGATTCTCTATATACCCCTTCCTTGACCGAGGCGGCAGAAGCTTTAAAGAGTCTTGCCAAGCCGGGCGATTGTATTCTTGTCTGCGGGGCAGGCAACGTCAACGAAGCGGCATATGCACTTACCAATGAAGAAAAGGAGATGTAACCCACATGTTCATGGATGAGAACTTCCTTTTAATGGGGAAAACGGCCCAGACCCTCTACCACGAGGTAGCAAAACCCCTGCCGATTATCGACTACCATTGCCACTTATCCCCTGCCGAAATTGCCAACAACCGGCGCTTTTCGTCCATTACCCAGGCGTGGCTCGGCGGCGACCATTATAAATGGCGCTTAATGCGCATTGCCGGTGTCGATGAGGCGCTGATTACCGGCAACGGCGATGATTTTGAGAAATTTCTGGCTTTTGCCAAAACCATAGAAAAAGCCATCGGCAACCCGGTCTACCACTGGACCCATCTGGAGATGCAGCGATATTTCGGCATTTTTGAGCCCTTAACGGCCAAAAACGCCAAAGACCTCTACGACCGAATGAACCAGCAGATAGCAGAGCCTTCCTTCTCTGCCAGGGGGCTGATTGAGCGCTCCAACGTTGAGGTTATCTGCACCACCGACGACCCTGTGGACACATTGGAATATCACCGGGCCGTTGCGGCCGATCCCATACCAAATTGCACCGTGCGCCCCACCTTCCGGCCCGACCGCGCCGTTTTGATTGACAAAAGCGATTTTTCCGACTATGTAACCCTGCTTTCAAAGGCCGCCAATGTCAAAATCGAAACATTTTCCGATTTCTTGGCAGCATTAGAAAGCAGAGTAGATTTCTTCCACGAAAACGGCTGCCGTTTGTCTGACCATGACTTTGGCACGTTGCCGTCGGTGATCGGAACGGAGCATGGCGCTGCCGCCGCCTTCGAGAAAAAGCAAAACGGCGGAACGCTTTCCGCAGAGGAAGCTGACGGGTTTAAGTCTTATGTAATGCTTTTCTTGGCCGGGCTGTTTGCCAAAAGGAACTGGGTCATGCAATTGCACTGCGGAGCACAGCGCAACAACAGCACGAAAATGTTCAACGCCATCGGAAAAGACACAGGCTTTGACACCATGTCCGACTATGAAGTGGCCCTCCGTGTGTCTCGCCTGCTTGACGCCATGGAGCAGAGCGTGGGACTTCCCAAAACCATTCTTTACAGCCTAAACCCCAAGGACAATTATCCCATGATCGCCCTTTGCGGCTGCTTTACGGCACCCGGGGTTGCGGCCAAAACCCAGTACGGCTCGGCATGGTGGTTTATCGACCACAAGGAAGGCATGGAAAAGCAGATGATGGATACGGCCAATCTAAACCTTCTTTCCACCTTTGTAGGCATGCTCACCGATTCGAGAAGCTTCCTTTCCTATCCCCGGCATGAGTATTTCCGCCGGATTCTCTGCAATCTGGTGGGCCGGCTGGTCGACAACGGCGAGTTCCCCGCGGATAGGGAGCTTCTCTCATCCATTGTGGCTGGTGTTTCCTATGAAAACGCCAAAGCGTTTTTCCAATTCTAGTTTTTCGCTTTTTGTTTTCATTTTGCATTTATAATTTATCCACTTTGCAACCGGCGTGTTATTGCTTTTTACACGCCGGTTGCTTATAATTAAAGCAATAAAAGTTTTAAAGTTTCTTTTTTTACTGATTGAGAGGTGAAGACTGAATGGATGACTGGAAAAAGGTTCTATCTCCCGGCGAAAATCCGAAGTCGTCTGCGTCTGTCTCTTTCCCCGCCAAACGACGACCTACTGCTCGGTTGATTTTAAAGATAGTCGGCTATCTGATTCCCGTTCTGCTACTAATCTGGCTAGGTACGGCAGTTTATCGGGTCTATTTCTTCGACCGGATTTATCCCGGCGTGTCGGTGTTAAACATTGATGTCGGCGGCATGACAAAAGAAGAGGCGCAAGCCGCCCTTTCATCCTACAGCGCCAACTTTTACAGCGGGAAACAGATTATTTTAGAATACGATTCCGTCCGTCTTCCTTTGACAGCAAAAGATATTTCCCTTGCGCTGGATTCGGCTGTGGCGGCTGACCAAGCCTATGCCTACGGACGGACCGGCGGTTTTCTAACCCGCTATAAGCAAAGCATCTCCGCGCCCGGCAAACCTATTGCCGCCGTGGATGCCGCGTATGACCGCAACAAGGTGGAGGCAAAGGTCGCCGAGTTTGCAGAGCTTGTCAACACGCCCCATAAAAACTACGGGTATAAGCTGGACGATAAGGGGCTCACCGTGTATGCCGGTCAACAGGGCGTCACAGTCAATCAAAGAGAGCTTTTGGGACAGGTGACCGCCATGCTGGACGAGGGCCAGTTCGGCGTTATTACGGTAACTCCCGAGATAACCCCCGCCGACCCGCCCGATTGGAGCATTCTCCGCGACACTTTCTATACAGAGCCGCAGGATGCCTATGTGGAAAAGTCCGGCAACAAGGGTTTCCGCATTGTGCCCGGCATAGACGGCAAGGATATTGATATGGAACAGCTTTCTAAAGATATGCAGGAAAGCGGCTGGAGCGAGAAATTCTATCCCTTTATTTACACACCCCATGAGTTGACCGCTGTGAAGCTGTCTACCATGCTGTTTAAGGATGTGTTGGGCGAAAGCGTGACAAAGCTGAACCCCGCCGAAGTAAACCGTACAGCCAATGTACGCCTGTCGGCGGAGAAGGCACATGATGTGGTTTTGCTTCCGGGCAATGAGTTTTCTTTCAACAACATTGTCGGCCAGCGCACCGAAGCCCGGGGCTTTAAGCCCGCCAAGGTCTTTGCGCAGGGCGAAGTGGTCGACGATATCGGCGGCGGCATTTGCCAGGTTTCCTCCGCTTTGTATGTGGCAACGCTGACTGCCGATTTGGAAGTGACAGAGCGGAAAACCCATGCCTTTGCCGTTTCGTATGTCCCCATCGGCCAGGACGCCACAGTGCAGTGGGGCTATTTGGACTACCGGTTTGTCAACAATACCTCTATGCCCGTCCGCATTTACGCCGTTTTGGAAGGCGATACATTGACCGTTCAAATCCTCGGCACAAAGGAAAATCCCGCTCGAGTCGTTAAGCTGGAAAGTAACGTGTTGGAAACGATTCCCTATGAAACCCGGCGTGTGACCAACGCGGCGCTACCCTCCGGCACATCAAGGGAAATCCAGCGGGGCAACTTTGGATACCGAAGCGAAACATATCAGGTTATTTACGAAGGCGACACCCTTGTAGAAAAGCGGCTGGCCAATAAGAGCTATTACAGCAGCCAGCCTCAAATTATTGAATATGGGCCATAACGGTTAAGGCACGCGCAAAAAGCCCCAAGCAAAGCTTTTCGCTCGTGTCTTTTTTCCGTTTCGCCTTTTAAGGAGAATGTGCTATGGATACAAGCGTATTTCAAAACCCTCCGCATTCCTATCGTGTTTTTCCCATGCAGCACCATTTGCCTAAAAACCGCGCTCTATTTATGCAGGCGCTGAAGGATTACGGTTTTGGCGGCGTGGTCACAAACGTGCCCTTTGGAAACGGTTTTACGCAAAATCCCGAAAACATTTCTCGTTTCGGCGAGATTCTGTCAGAGCTTGAAGAAAACAAGCTGTCCTACTGGATATACGATGAACAGGGCTATCCTTCCGGCTTTGGCGGCGGACTGGTGCTGAAAGACCATCCCGAGCTGGAGGCCAAGGGCTTTTATATGCGCCGCCGCGTCGCTTATGAGCCAAGACACATAACCTTCCAAATTGACGAGGAAACGGATAAGATTATCTGGGCGGCAAAATACCCCCTACATATCGAGCGCATTGACGACGGTTTCCCCATCTACGAAAAAATGGAGCCCGTTCCGTTTACCGACACATTCTGCCAATGCGATCTGAAGGAACGGGAGGTTTTCTTCGTCTTCTGCGTGAAATCTGCGTACGAAGGCTCGCACTGTACGCACAATGTCAGCTCTTTTTCCCGCTATATCAACGTGATGGAGCCGGCAGCCGTCCGGCGGTTTATCGACCTCTGCTTTGAACCCATCCATCAGGCGCTACCGGACGCTTACGCAAACTCCTTGGGCGTGTTTACCGACGAGCCGAGCCTGCAAGTAGGCTATGCTCGGCACTACGAAAGCTGGCCCTATGCCCTAGCTCCCTGGAAAGAGGGGCTGTTTGAGGATTTTTACGAGGAATACGGCTTTGACCTTCGGCCCTTTCTTCCCCTTCTCTTTGAAGGCGGGAAAGAAGCCTGGCCCATCCGCGTTTGTTTTTATGAGCTGGTTGGTAAGCTGATTGCAAAGGCTTTCTCCGGGCAGCTGCAGGCATGGTGCCAAGAGCGGGGCTGTCATTTCTCCGGCCATTACCTAAGCGAGGAAAGCATGACCTCTCATGTGAAAGATTACGGCAATTATGTAACGGTGTTGCGCGCCGCTGGCTATCCCGGCATTGATGTGCTGGACTGTCTCCCTCAATACTACAATTACAACACCGCTAAGTTTGCCCAGATGGCCGTTCGCAAGAATCAAACCAACGGAATGATGGTGGAAATCTGTCCCTTCCACCATATGGATGAGTTTAAAAAAGACCCCGTCGGAAACATGACGGCGGTAATGGGGCTTTTGTACATAGGCGGTGTTCGCAAAACCAACTCGTATTTCTCCGCCGACTACTCGGCCTATGCCCCGGAATTCCAAGGCATGAAGGGGTATCTCACCCAGTCTGATGCCGTTGCCTTCAACGAATACGTGGGGCGGCTGGGCTATATGCTGGACGGGCTTTCCAACTCCTGCGGCGTGTTTATCTATTACGGCATTGAGGATGTGCAGGCAAAGCTGCGCCCCGAGCACTCCACCCTGCCGCGGCAAAAGGCCGACGAAGCAACCTATCGCTTGTCCAAGGCGGTTTGCGACGCCGGATTTGACTTTTACTATGCCGACCGGGACGATTTGCTGGAAGCGGCCAAAACCGGTAAAATTACAGGCCACGAGGTTGACATTATCCTCGTTCCCTCTTTAAGTGTAATGCACGGCGATGCGGTGGCGGCCCTTTCGGCTTTGCAGCAGCAGGGCATTCCCGTTTTGTTCCTGGATGAAACGCCCTCCTATGCCTTAACCGGCCGCACCTTGACAAATGCACAGAATGAATTTAGGGCAAGCTCCCTGGATGAG
>DUUG01000324.1 GCA_012841675.1 Clostridiales bacterium | reverse complement strand
TTCATCATACCATTTTGCTCGTAAATTTAAAGAAGTTACTGGTAAAACTGTAATGGAGTATGTCAGGGAAAAGCGTATTTTTGCGGCGGCTAATGAAATAAAAGCTGGAGCAAATATCTGTGATACCGCCATGAAATACGGCTTTGATACTCATGCTGGTTTTACGAAAGCTTTTTCGAGCATATATGGCTGTACTCCTGTGCAATGTGCACAACATACACAAAAATTACGCATGAAAGGAGCTATTGATATGGAAAAATCAAAAATTATTATTAGACCTGTTTGCAAAGATGATGTTCAAGATTTATGGGAAAATGTATACAGTGCAATGACTCCCAGGCAAATAACGGAGGAAAAAGTACTTCCGGCAATAGATAGATTGAATAAAAGAGAAGGCATTGAGCTTGTTGCACAAGTTGATGGCAGAGTAGTTATGTCGTTGCCAATGATAAAACCTTTCTGGATTCCACTTGGTGTGCTGTTTGATAATAATTATATTCTGACAGGCGGAGTAGAAGATGAAATTATGGGAAAATTACTCGAGGAAATGAAAAACCAATGTAGAATGCTTAATATTTCAACACTTATTTCTCCACAGTTAGATGGGAGTGAAAGTGCAAAAGCCTTTATGCATTTTGGTTTTGCGGAAGCCTGGAAATCTGATGGCTGGGTATATTTAGCAATGTCTATTTAGATTTTTTATCGCATGAGTTTACCATGATAAATAGATAAACTCAAGTTTACTTATCAATTAACAAGGCGTTTTACATAAAGCGCCTTGTTAATTGTTGGTGGATCACATAAAGAACTTAACTAGAGAATGATTTATATATTTCTTCATACACCGGTCTCCGAAAAATCAGCTCAATAATGCTTGATATGTTCCCGCGAACAGCGATTTTTAAAAAATGGCCGAAAAACCCATTGACATGTTCCCACGAACAGATACAATAAAAATGCCCCACAGACAGCAATTTCATCAATTCGAGCCAGAAGCCTTCCGGAAATTAATCGACGCTATTCCTAAAGCTGTCACCGATACCGGTCGATTTACACGGCTGGGCATAGCAAAATCAGCCACAGGAGGATGTATCCTTCGGTGGCTGTGTCTGTCTGGGACAAAAATTTCAAAGGATCACCGAGCAGTCCTTTTTGCCGCGAAACAAGTATTTACGGAGCAAAGCAGAAATATATTTTTCAATATACGCCAACCAGTTGATGAGTGCGTTACTCTAAGTCATACAGCTTTGGAGATGTGGTATCTTTCTTTTATCACCGTAGGTGATGTCCCGCCGCCCCTTTCCCAAAAATCCTTGCGCTCGTTTGCCAAAACCGTACAAAACCGGTATGAAGCCAAGGATACACGCATATACATTCCACAGGAGAATGCAAAGAGGGGTGTTTATGTGAAAGGGCTACCGGAAGACAGGGCGATTTTACTGGCCCGGTATATGATAGAGAATAATGCCACGGTGCGTGCCTGTGCGTCCAAATTTGGTGTTTCGAAGTCGACTGTTCATAAAGACATTACAACTAGATTGGCCGGAATACATAAGCCGCTTGCAGCAGAAGTAAAAAAAGTATTGGAAACCAACAAGGCCGAGCGTCATATCCGGGGCGGTTTAGCCACAAAGGAGAAATATGAGCTTTCGGCCCGTTATTACAAGAAAAAACAGAAAAAAGCACCGTGAATTCAAACATAATACATAAACGGACGCGTGTCAAAGATACGCGTCCGTTTTAGTTCCAACTTATGCTAACATGTCTCCATATAGCGCCCGATACAGCGCCAGAGCGGTGGCGGGGCTGTCGGCGCCTTGGCTGTTTTTGACGGGAGCAAATTCTTCGTTTCTTTCGCAGCGGAGAATGGCCATCTCGTCTAAAAATACAAAAGCGTCGAATATAAAGGTTTCAAATTTCAGCGCGTTGGGCGCTTCGGGCTGCAGATTGGCCGGATTAGGGAAGAAAACCGGCTCTTTCTTGCGGGCCATATGGTAGGGAAGTCCTTTGTGGCAAATTTCCTCTAAAACAGAAAGAGCCAGCACATGAGAGATAATGTTGGCATCGCCGTACACAAGGCTGCCCTGCTCGTCACGCAGGTTGGCAAGCTCGGAGGGAAGCTCAAAGTATTCCACAATACCCGGCCGCCCGGATATAAGCCCAAACACGCCCACGCGTTCAGAAGGATCTGTTTTGGCCACACTTTTGCTCGCCCCTTTGGCGCCGGATAGGGAAACGAACCCCAAAAGCACCGGGTCTGCCATCTTAACAAGCGCGTTGTCGATACCGCAGAAGAAAATCCAAGCAACCCCCCGCCGGCGCATATCTTCTAAAGCGCCGGATTTGGCTAGTGCCGCGAAAACACCGCCATTTCCGTCGGGGCCAACAGCCATCCGTCCCGGGGCGTTTAAAAACATCCGGCCGTCGGGAAGTAAAAGCGGCAGACAGCCTTGTCGGAAAAAGAAAATATCCTCCTTGGGATACGAAAAATAGGCGTTTTCTTCAAAAAAGGCCACAGTTTGTGGATGGTTTTCTTCACTCGTCATAATATACCAAGGAATCGTCTTTCCCGCCCTGGCCGAGAGCTTGGAAAGCCGTATTGCCTGCAATGCAAACAGGGAAGCCCCTACGCCAATGTCAAGACAGCCCTTGGGCCCGTCGAAACCGAGCCGGGTGCCCTGTCCGCCGGCCATGGTAACCGCAGCAACGGCACCTTTTTCCAAAAGGGCGAAGCCCTCCGCTTCCCAGAAAGCCAAGGTTTCCGGTGTTTGACTTTTCTTTTCGGAAAAACCGGCAGGGGAGAGAACCGGAGGCTGCTTGCTTTGGGCAGCCTGGCTTTCCGCATAGAGCGATGCCATACATTCCACAGGCAGGGCAGATAATTCCCTAAGGAATGCTTCTTTTTCGGGGGAAGGCAGACCTTGGGCATATTCCCAAAGGTGGGCCTGCTTGGCGTATGCCGGGTTGTCGACAAATAAATTTTCGGAAGGGCTTTGATTACGCATAATAGCACCTCTTTACAATTCTGCAAGGCGGTATGTTTGGCAATGTGCCTCTTGCTCTAATGGATGGGCTTTAAAACCTTATAAATACACTATTTTTGTCCATTGCGTCTTTTGAAAATATACTATATAATTATTCTAAAAAATAACAGGGGTGGTTCAATTTATGGGCAAATTAATCCCAGCCTTTTTATTAACGGCAGTAGCCGGTCTTTCCACGGGAATAGGAAGTGCCATTGCCTTTTTTGCCAAAAAAACCAGCACAAAATTTTTGTCTATAAGCCTTGGCTTCTCCGCCGGGGTTATGATTTATGTTTCCATGGTCGACATTTTCTTCAAAGCCAACGCTTTGTTTGTGGGGGTGTACGGGGAAAAGGGCGGTATGCTGGCAACGGTGCTTTCCTTTTTTGGCGGTATGCTGATTATCGCTTTAATTGACCAGGTCATCCCCAAGGAGAAAAACCCCCATGAAGTAAAAAGCGTGGAAGTTATCTGCGACCCGGAAACGGGGGAATGCCGCCAGGTAGAGAACAAAAGCAAATTGATGCGCACAGGCGTTTTCACGGCACTTGCCATTGCGATCCACAACTTTCCCGAAGGCCTTGCCACATTTATCGCCGCTTTGCAGGATTTCTCCATTGCCATTCCCATTGTCATCGCCATTGCGATACATAACATTCCGGAGGGAATTGCCGTTTCTGTTCCCATTTATTATGCTACGGGCAGCAAGAAAAAAGCGTTTTTCTACTCGTTTTTATCGGGCATGTCAGAGCCGGTGGGTGCCGTAGTAGGGTATTTGATTCTGCTGCCGTATATGAACCCCGTCATCGAAGGGATTCTGTTTGCCGGCGTGGCAGGTATTATGGTCTTTATCTCCCTGGACGAACTGCTTCCCTCCGCCAGAGAATATGGAGAACATCATCTCTCCATTTACGGGCTTGTGGCGGGTATGGCGGTTATGGCCGTTAGCCTTCTCTTGTTTATGTAGTAAGCACTTTCCGAGAATACAATCCCGTGAAAACGGCGCAGCGCGGCTTGTTTGAGCCGAGCCGTGCCGTTTTAGTTTTTAATGTAAACTTTTGCAATCCGCTCGTTTAAGGAGGTAAAAATCTCATATGGGATGGTGCCTGTTTCCTCTGCCACACGGGTAACGGGCATGGAAGGGCCG
>DUUG01000323.1 GCA_012841675.1 Clostridiales bacterium | reverse complement strand
CCAACACGGTGTTTTCCTTCCTGCGCCTGTTTGCACCGGTTGCCTTGGTGGCATTGGTCACGTCGGTGGTGCTCTCCGGTGTGCAGACGCGCTTTAAAGTTACCGGTTCGCTATTAAGGCCCAAATTTTCGCGGCTCAACCCCGTTTCGGGGATTACAAAAATGTTCTCCGGGAAATCCTTGGTAGAGCTTTTAAAAAACTTAATTAAACTCGTTGTGATTGTCGTTGTGGTTTATACGGAAATCTCGTCAAGACTTTCCCAAATGGCCTCTTTGCCCTTAACCGATATAGAAAGTGCCGTTTTTTGGACGGCAGGAGCAGCGTACTCGGTGATGATGAAAATCGCCATGCTGATGGTGGTGTTCGGCGTTGCCGACTATATGTACCAATGGTGGTCCTATGAACGCAGCATCCGCATGACCAAGCAGGAAGTTAAGGAAGAGATTAAGCGGATGGAGGGTGACCCTCATATTAAAGGCCGCATCAAGGAAGTCCAGCGACGGCTTGCCGCCATGCGCATGATGCGGATGGTGGCGGAGGCGGATGTGGTGGTTCGAAACCCGACCCACTATGCCGTAGCACTTAGATACGACCCTCAAAAAGACCATGCCCCTTTGGTAGTGGCCAAGGGAAAGGGGCATTTGGCCCTGAAAATTATCCGTGAAGCGGAAAAACATAGTGTATACATAACCAAAAATAAGCCCCTTGCCAGAGGGCTGTATGAATCGGTGGAGCTAAACTGCTATATACCGGAAGAGTATTACAAGGCGGTTGCCGAGCTAATTGCCTACTTGTATCAGATTAAAAACAAAATGCCCAATCCGGCAATGCCCGACCGGGAGAAGGAATCATGAAAAAAGCGTTAGACAACATATTAACTCTGTTTATAGTCGGTATTGTTTTCCTCATTATAATCCCGTTGAATACGGTGATTCTGGACTTCATGCTGATTATCAACATTTCGCTGTCTTTGGTCATTTTTCTAACGACCATGTATATAAAAGAACCCCTTGAATTTTCCGCTTTCCCTTCCATTCTGCTGATTACCACGCTGTTTCGCGTGGCGTTAAGCGTTTCTTCGACTCGTTTGATTTTGGGAAACAGCGGCTTTGCCGGCAACGTCATTAAGACCTTCGGCGAGTTTGTCATTGGCGGCAATGCCGTCGTCGGCTTTATGATCTTCTTAATCATCGTCATTGTCCAGTTTATCGTCATTACCAAGGGTTCCGAGCGTGTGGCCGAGGTTGCCGCCCGGTTTACGCTGGATGCCATGCCCGGTAAGCAGATGGCCATTGACGCAGACCTAAACGCCGGATTGATTGACGACGAAACGGCCAAGGCCCGCCGGTTAAAGATCCAGCGGGAGGCCGACTTTTACGGCTCCATGGACGGTGCCACCAAATTCGTCAAGGGCGACGCGATTATCTCCATTATCATCGTGTTTATCAACAGCATCGGCGGTATTATTATCGGAATGCTGCAGGGCGGACGCACGTTTGCCGAGGTTCTTTCCATTTATATTATAGCCACTGTAGGCGACGGTTTGGTTTCCCAGATTCCCGCGTTACTGATTTCCACAGCTACCGGTATGATCGTAACCCGTGCCGCGTCGGAGAACAATTTAAGCACGGATTTGAATCGCCAGCTGTTTTCCTATCCGCTGGTGCTGCTCATTGCCGGCGGCGTCGCCATTGTCATGGCCGCCATTCCGGGCTTCCCCGTTCTGGCACTGTTGGCCATAGGCGGCGCTTTAATCGGCGGCTCGTTCTATCTGAAAAAGCAGAGGAAGGAGCCTGTGGAAGCTCCGCCCTTTGAGGAACTGCCGGTTAGCGAAATGGATTACTACAAAAAGACGGAGAACATTTATTCTCTGCTGAATGTGGAACCTATCGAAGTGGAAGTGGGGTATAGCCTGATTCCGCTGGTGGATGAAAGCCGCGGTGGCAGTTTTATCAACCGAGTTGTCATGCTGCGCCGCAACTTTGCCGAGGAGCTGGGCGTTGTCATCCCCTCCGTTACGCTGCAGGACCATTCGGATATGGATCTCAACGAATATCGTATCCGCCTCAAAGGCGAGGTGATTGCCAGCGGCAGCGTGCTGGCCGATCGGTTCCTTGCCATGAACCCCTTGGACGGTGCCGAGGAGATCCCCGGCATCGACACCATGGAGCCGGCGTTTGGCATCCCGGCCCGCTGGATTCACGCCGATCAGCGTGAGCTGGCCCAGATGAACGGATACACTGTCATTGACCCGCTGTCGGTGATTATGACCCATCTGTCGGAAGTCATCAAACGCCATCTCCATGAGCTGATAGGCCGCCGAGAGGTAAACCAGCTTCTGGACAACCTCAAACAGACCCACAAGGATCTGGTGGAGGAAACGGTGCCTGCCATTCTCTCCAAGGCCGATCTGCAGAAAATCCTATGCAACCTGCTGGCCGAAGGGATTTCCATCCGGGATTTGGCCACTATTATCGAAACGGCGGCAGAGTACGCCCCCACCATGAAGGACACAGACTTGCTGACGGAATACGTGCGGCAGGCGCTGAAACGTACCATTACGCGGAAATATGCCGCCAACGGCCATCTAAAGGTAATCACTCTCCACCCCGATGCGGAAAATCTGATTATGGCAGGGGTGAAGAAAAACGGAAACAGCTCGTATGTTTCCCTAGACCCCGACGTTATGCAAAAACTGATTGCCTCTCATATGCAGGAGGAAAAGAAAATGCGCGAAAACGTCGGCGAGGTCATTGTACTTACTTCTCCGGTAGTGCGTTTTTACTACCACAAGCTAATTGAACAGTTTTCGCCCGATTCGGTCGTGCTTTCCTTTAGTGAGATTCATGCCGATGTCAATATTCAAGCACTGGGGACCATTGCGGTATAGACGCGGGCAGAAAAGAGGCATTACAGAATGTTTCTGGACTTTGCAAAACCAACGGAAAACAAAATAACGCAAGATGTATGGGAACGGTATGAGAAAACCCGGGATGTAGGGCTTCGCAATGAAATTCTGGAAGCATATCTCTATATTGTCTCCTGCAATGTCCGCAGAATGCAGCCCTTGGCAAGACATATTACCGAATTGGAGGATTTGGCCAGTCAAAGCATTATCGAGCTGATTGCCTGCATTGACCGGTATGACTATCGCAAGGGCATCCAGTTTGACACGTTTGCTTCTATCCGGGTGCGGGGCGCCATTGTAGACTATATCCGGAAGCAGGACTGGGTTCCTAGGGAAGCCAGGCGCCGGGTAAAAGAGCTAAACGAAGAGGCTTCCCAACTGGAGCTTGCCAAAGGATATCCGCCGTCGGACAAGGAGCTGGCGGAGCACCTGAATGTTGAGCCTTCTGAGGTTGCCAAAATCCGGCAGGAGGAAGCAAATTTTCAGATTCTTGCCCTGGAAGAAATGCTTTTGGATGCCGACATTGCAAGGATTGATGCCGTTAAAGACTCCTCGGGAGTCACCCCCGAGCAGTCGCTGTTAGAAGACGAGCTGAAAAATCAATTGGAAATGCTGATAGATGGCCTCAACGAGCAGGAAAAAACCGTGCTTTCCCTGTACTATAAAGAAGAACTGAAGTTAAAAGAAATTGCCTTTGTTATGGGAGTAACCATATCCCGTGTTTCCCAGATTCACTCTAAGGCAATTTCGAAGCTGAAAAGCGCCATGAAGCAATATTTAGAGAATTAGGAGGCGGCACTATGGACAATGCAATTTACACCGCCACGGCAGGCATGCTGACCCGTGCCCGTGCTTTGGACGTTACGGCCAACAACCTGGCCAATATCAACACGCCGGGGTATAAGCGGCAGACTTTGATTACCTCCACGTTCCAGGAACATATGACATACCGCTTGTCAAACGGGCAATCGGATCAGGTAGGTGCCACCACCTACGGTGCTTTAGCGGCGGAGGTGTTTTCCTACGAAGGGCAGGGAAACCTCTGGCAGACGGACAGAGCGCTGGATCTCACCATTGCGGGAGACGGCTTCTTTACCATTGCCAACCCCGACGGAAGCATATCTCTTACAAGAAATGGCCAGTTTGGCCTAAACCCGGAAGGATTCCTAGTATCCGCCACAGGCGGGTTTGTGTTGGGGGTCGATGGCCCGATCCAGCTGGGCGGCGCATCGGATGTAACCGTTATGCCCAACGGGCAGATTCAAACGCCGGAGGGTGTGGCTGCCAACTTAAGAGTAGTGACACCGGAAAACCCGGCAGGTTTGGCGCAGAATGCCGACGGCACCTATGTGTTTGACGGTACAGACGTGGGCTTTACCGGCCAGGTTCTGCAAAACCAGCTGGAAACATCTAACGTGGATGTATTAGACGAGATGATATCCATGATGGAGGCATCCAGGGCGTTCCAGATGTGCAGCCAAGCCATCCGCATGCTGGATTCCGTCAATCAGAAAACCACTACCGAAATCGGCCGCGTGTAGTAACCGGAGGGATAGACTATGATTAATGGATTTTATGCCGCCAAAGCAGGCGCGAGAAGCTATCAGACCAGCTTAAATGTGACGGCGAACAATATAGCAAACGTCAACACCATGGGCTACCAAGCCCGGCGGGTCAGTTTTTCCGAGCTGGTGGAAACAAACGTATCCGGCAGCACTGTGACCGTTGGTAACGGCAGCCGGATTAGTGCCATAACCCGCAACGTAAGCCAAGGGAATTTAGACGTCACTTCACAGGTGGATGTGGCTATTTCCGGCGATGGCTTTTTTGTGGTAACAGACGAAACAGGTGCTGTTTCCTTTACGCGAGCGGGCCGCTTTATGCTCTCTGCCGAGGAGGACGGCAATTATGTTGTCACGCCCTACGGCGACTATGTAATGGATCGAGAACACAACCGCATTTCCGCCGACCGGCTGACGCCGGATGTGCTGCAGGCGGCGGCGCTGTACCGGTTTGCCAACGCGGAAGGGCTGAATGCGCTGGGCGATGGAAAGTTTGCCATGACCGAAGCATCAGGCCCGGCACTTATTGATAACGAGTCTCGTATTCTGGAAGGTGTCGGCGAAACCTCCAACGTAAGCTTAATTACGGAGATGATGGAGCTGATGACGGCCCAGCGGGGATATCAATACAATTTGAAAATGATCCAAACGGCAGACGAATTGGAACAAGCTGTGCAGTCTATGCGAACCTGAACCCAAATCAACTAAACTATTTCCGGTCTGTGCCGATATAGCATACAGGTGAGGAATATGAAGATTAATCGCGTCAAGCTCAATGAGATGTATCATTCCATAACGGCAAGCAGCAAAGCGTCTGCGGAGAGAAACAATCCTGCCGCTTCGCGTCCGGAAAAGGACAGCTTGCGCATTACGAATGAAGCCAAAAGGCGATCTGGAATACAAGGCATGGCTAAGCGAATCGCAGCCGAGGTCTCTGAACCGGCGTCTGCGGAGAAGCTTCTGCGCCTGAAAAACGAAATTGCATCCGGAACTTACCGCACTTCCTCCCGGGAAATTGCCGAGGCGCTGTGCGGAAGATTAGAGGATAAAGAATGACAGAGCGTAAAAACTTAGCAGATCTCCTTACCAGTCTGCACGACCGGTACAGCGAGCTTCTATCTTTGGAACAGGAAAAGACAGAGCTGCTTGTCAAGGGAGACGCGGAAGGGCTGACCCCCCTCTTGAACCGGCAGCAGGCAATTTTATTAGAATGCCACAACTTGGAAACCAAACGGCAAGCCCTTTGCAGCGCCATGGGGCATGAAACCCTCTTAGAACTGGCGGAACATTCGCTGCAAAACAAGCTCATATTCATGCCGCTGTATGAAAAGCTGAAAGCGGTAATGGACCAACTGCAAGACGTAGCAGAAAGAAACCGGAAGCTGGTGGAAACTCGTTTGTCCACCTTGCGTCATTTGCAGGAGAAGGCCGGTCTGAGCGGACAGGGGCATCTAATTACGACGAAAGTGTAACGGTGAAACCATGAGAGCAACTTTTTTCGGATTTGAAATTGCAAAATCCGGCATGCAGGCAGCGCAAGTGGGTCTGGATGTAACGGGTCAGAATATGGCGAACATCTCTACCGACGGCTACTCCCGGCAGGAGGTTCGGCAAAGTACGGCTTCCGCCGGTGTCACCAAAGCGAAAACGGCGGAAAACACCCGGAATTTGGCTGGGGGCGGCGTTTCTTTAGACGGCATCCGCCAGATAAGAGATAATTTCTTAGATATTCGTTACCGGAGTGCCGCGGCGGATTACGGTTCTCTAAGCAAGAAGGTTTCTGTTTTGTCGGACGTAAGAGCCGTTTTGGATGAAACGCAGACAAACGGCTTAAACAGCATGATGGAAGAGCTGTATGCCAGCCTGCAAACCCTTTCCAGCCATGCGGGGGATATCGAATTTTCCGGCATTGTCCGCTCCGCAGCCCAGAAAATCACCAAAACCTTAAATCAGTACAGCACCCGGCTGGAAACCATTGTCCAGCAGGAAACGGAAGATTTAGATACCAGTGTTTCGGAAATTAACCAGCTGCTTGATAAAATCAACCAGCTCAATGATACGATAAAAACGGAAACCATGCGCGGCGGGGGCACCAACGAATTGTACGATACCCGCAATGCGCATCTGGATCGTCTGGCCGATTTAATCGGCATTCAAACCGAGCCCCATGACGACGGAACCCTCACCATCCGGGTAGGAAACACAGTCCTTCTCGACGGGCAGACGGCGGCTGCATCCACTGTCTCTGTGGTAACCGATGCAGACGGTTCTATCTCTCTAGCATATGCAAGCGCAGAAGAAGCAGGCGAGATAACTGTCAACAGCGGCATTGTGGCCGGCAGCCTGGATATGCTGAACGGCAAAGGCGGCTATGCCCTTTCGGGCGAGAACTCATTCCGCGGTATTGCCTATTACCAGCAGAGCATAGACGATCTGGCCATGGCGCTGAAAAACACGTTTAATGAACTGAATGCCTTAGACGGGGAAGAAAAACCCTTGTTTGTCGGAGACGATGCGAAGAGCTTGCGCATTTCCGATGAGTGGTTGGCCGATGCTAACTTTCTGACCCCATCGCAAACCGGCTCTCTTGCGGGGGAACCCGACAATATCCTGCGGATGATTTGCGCCATGGATCAAGCCCGCACTATTTCTCCGACATTTACGGGCACATTTGAAGAATTTACGCTGTCGCTGATGCTGGAAGCTGGCACAGACTTGAACTTTTACCAAAACCTAGAGAATACGTCTAAGCTTGTGAAGGCAACCGTTGCCAACCAGCGGGAATCTATTATGGGCGTGTCTCTCAACGAGGAAACGGCAAATCTCATGCGTTATCAAAAGGCGTTTGAGGCGGCGGCCCGGTTTATGACCACGCTGGATGAGGCGCTTGACGTTATCATCAACCGAATGGGCGTTGTTGGCCGATAACATAAGCCCAGGGAAGGAAGTACCTGTATGCGTTTAACCAATAAGCTTGTTGCAGGCAAGTATCTGCATATGCTGAATAAAAACCACTCGGAATTCATGAATACGGCCGAAAAGGTCGCTTCCCAGCGGAAGTTTCTAAGCGTGTCCGAGGATCCTGCCGCGGCGATGCGTGCCTTTCAGGTTCGGAAGAGCCTGTTTAGAAACAGTGTCTACAACACAAACCTAACGGAAGTGCAGGGGCGGTTAGACGAAGCGGAAAATACGGTAGCCATCATCAACGATATTTGCAAGGATGCGCTGGCGCAGATTATGCAGGGCATTACCGGCACAAGCGATGAAACGGCGCGGAAAACCGTTGCCAACACTTTAAGAAGCTATCAAACCAATATTATGAATGCGGCCAATGCCACCTTTTCCGGAGACTATATCTTCGGCGGCTCTACCAACGACGTGGTTCCTTTTACAAGAGATGCCAACGGCCGCCTGCTCTATAAGGGGCAGAACGTGGACACCGACACCTTTGACGCCGAGCCACGCTTTGTAGATATCGGCGTCGGCTTAACGCTGGACGGAAGCGGCGAGGTTTCGGCCGATTCTGCCATGAACAGCGCATTTTCCGGTGCCGAGCTTTTAGGCACAGGCGTGGACGCCAACGGCATTACCAACAACCTCTTTAACCTGCTTGGCGATATTGCCGACAAGCTGGAATCCGGGGATTTGAGCGATTTTGAGCTGTATTCCCAAAAGTTTAACGAGCTGGCCGATCGGACGCGGATGAACTATGTCAGCATCGGCGAAAAAAGCAACTTCATTTCCTATTTTTCGGAGCGCTTGGCCGATCAAAAGCTTTCCGAATCCAAAAAACAGGTGGAGCTTGAAGTTTTGACCATTGACCAGGGTGCGATTCTATACAGCGAACGGGAGTTGGCGTATGACGCCTGTCTGCAGATTGGAACTAAAATATTACAGCCCTCCCTCTTGGATTACTTGAGATAAGCCATGAGAGTCGAGTATACGCTTCGGATTCAAACGACGCCGGCTAGGCTCGAATATCAAATAGAACGGGCGGAATGGACCGTCCAAAGACGACGAAACGGTTTTCAGATGAAGTCCGAGCCTATCAGGCCCAAGCTGGACAATGGCGATTTTTTCGATGAGATTGGCATAAAACGTTTGGCCACCATGGCCAAAGAGCAGATAGAGGCGGGAAGCCGCGCCATACAGACGTTTATGGCCCGGCAAGCCAGGGAGAAAAATCTCATGAGCGGGCCGGATCCGCTCACCATGGCAGAAATTGTCCGTATGCCCTCCAAAAAGCAAACGCAGTTGGTATTTATTCCT
>DUUG01000322.1 GCA_012841675.1 Clostridiales bacterium | reverse complement strand
CAAGTACAGAGGGAATGGACAAAAGGCGCAAGCTGCCGCCGCCGAATTCTTCAATTTCAAACCCCAGCCGCAAGAGTGTCGCGCGGTTTTCCAGTAAAACGGCCGTTTCTCTGGCTTCCAAATGCAACACCGGCGCTTCCAGAAGCAACTGTGCCGGCAGCAAATCGGCTTCCTTTTTCAACTGCTCGTAAACAAGGCGCTCATGGGCCGCATGCTTGTCCATTAGACATAGGGTGTCCCCCCGCTCGGCAATAATGTATGTACCCATGGCTTCTCCCACAAAACGCCAAGATACTTCTGTATCGTCCGGCGCCTTTGCCGCTTCCTCATTTGCTTTGGTAGGCGGCTTCTGCATTGGCGTTTCCTCAAATACCTCCACGGCAAGGGGGACCGCAGGTCTTACGGTTGCGGAAGGCTTCCATTCCGGTTCTGCATATGCAGGGGGCATTGTTTTTGCCTGTGCCTGCAGCTCTGTCTTGTCGTTTGGCTTAGCAGGCGCGCTAGGCTCTGCTAAAATGCCCAAGGCTGCCAAGCTCACCATGCCGGACTGGGCTAAGTTGCTTTCCCGTATTATATCATCCCCATTTGGGGAATTCTTGTGCTTTTTGTAAATGGCGGAAGAATATTCCCGTGCATCCTCGGATAAATCGCCCCTAACCAATGTGGGATCTTCCCGAAATTGCACCGCCATAGGGGTTTTTGCCGTTATTTCCGCCTTCTTTTCCATAGAAGACGGCCGTTGGAACGCAAAATCTGCCATCTCGCTTTCTGAAAGCGCTGTTTTTACGGCATAATACACCGCATCAAACACATCTTTTTCTCTGGCAAACTTCACTTCCGTTTTCGCAGGATGGATGTTTACATCTAGCTGCCCCGGATGTATAGAAACATGCAGAAATGCCGCCGGAAACCGTCCAACGGTCAATTGCTTGCGGAACGCCTGCTCTACGGCGCTTTGCAACGTGCCGTTTTTCACCGGGCGCTCATTGACCAGAAAATACTGCATCGACCGGCTGCCCCGGGCAGCTTCCGGCCGGCCAACAAAGCCGGAAACGGTAATATTTTCATGCTGGGCGGCCACCGGCAGCAACTTTTCGGCCATGGAATTTCCAAACAAGCAGTAGATCACCGTTTTTAACTGCCCGTCGCCGGGGGTCTGCAAAACGATTTCGCCGTTTTTTATAAATGTAAAGGCCACATCCGGCCGCGCCAAAGCAGTTCTCTGGCAAACGGAAAGCACATATCCCGCTTCCGTTACATCCTTTTTTAAGAATTTATGTCTTGCCGGCGTGTTGTAAAACAAATCTTTAAGGACAATCGTTGTCCCCTTGGGGCATCCGGCTTCCTCATTGGAAAGAACCTCCCCGCCGGCCAATTCCACCCGCCGGCCGAAAGGCGCCTCCTCTGTTTTTGTCAACAGCTCTACCTTAGCGACAGCGGAAATCGCCGCCAGTGCTTCACCTCTAAAGCCCATGGTAGCAATGGCTTCCAAATCTTCCTTTGTGCGAAGCTTGCTGGTCGCATGGCGCAGAAAAGCCGTCTCCACCTCGTCTGCCGAAATACCCTTACCGTCGTCGGTTACACGCAGAAGGGCAATGCCCCCGCCTTGAATCTCCACGGTAATATGCTTCGCCCCGGCGTCGAGGCTGTTTTCGATCAGCTCTTTTGCCGCCGACGCAGGCCGCTCGACCACCTCGCCTGCGGCGATTAAATCGGCCACCTGCTGACTTAAACGGATAATAGAAGGCACCTTGGTTCTCCTTTCCGGAATCAAGTTCTTAAAACAGCGCTTTCGCTTGCCCTAAAGCAATTCTTTCGCCTGCTTGGAAAGCGCAAACAGCTTGTTCATGGCTTCCAGCGGCGTCATAGTTTCCACAGAAAGCAAAGCCAGCTCCTCTAAAAGCGCGTTACTCTGCCCGGCTGTCAAGCTTTCCTGGTCGGATACGCTGACCGCGACAGGCATGGCAGGCGTTTTCGGGTTTTTGCTCTCCAGCTCGGCAAGCAACACCTTAGCCCGATCCACCACAGGCTTAGGCAGCCCGGCCAGCTTTGCCACTTCAATGCCATAGCTGTCATCGGCGCCGCCGCGAACGATTTTTCGCAGGAAAACGAGATCGCCCCCGCGTTTTTTCGTCGTAATGTTGTAGTTTTTAACCCCGTCCAGCTCCTGTTCCAAAACGGTCAGCTCATGGTAATGGGTGGCAAACAGGGTTTTAGCGCCTAGCGTT
>DUUG01000321.1 GCA_012841675.1 Clostridiales bacterium | reverse complement strand
TTCTGTTTGCAAAAGAATCTAATAAAACGGCGCGAAAAGCTTTCGCGCCGTTTTGGATTCCATCCTAAACCTGCCTTTGCTGGGACTAAATCAAAATTCCCGCTGAGGCTAATGCAACTACTTTACTCACCGGTTTTTGACAATGTTTCAGAAAAAATACATTTCTTATAGTGTAAAAGGCAGCAGAGTATGGTCTGCTGCCTTTTTTCTTTCGTTTTTCCTTAATATAATAGGCCGTCATGTTAAGGAGTATTGGCAGTTTCTTTAATCGCTGCCGCGCTTACAAAACCTCAATGGAAACGCTTGCCTTCCAATTTTCGCAAGATATGGCAACTTCTCCTTTGCCTTTCTGGCTACCTCGGACAAAAAGAACCACACGCCCGTTATATAAGGGCAGTTTCGGGTGCAAATACGAATGCCGAGAGGCCATATCTCCGTTGTCTATCCCCAGAAACGTAAGTCCGGAAAGGGAAACGGAAACCTCGCTTCCGCTTTGATAGCAGGACCGGCCTTTTTCATCTACTAACTGGATACGAATCACCGATGCATCCGCGGAGTTTTCCCCGTCCAGCTCTGTCTTGCTGGCTGTTACGGATAGTCCTGCCGGTTCTCCATAGGGCGAAAGAGCAAATTCGGCGGCTTTGGTTCCGTTGTTTTCACCGTAAATTAGTAAATCCTCGCCTTTTTCCAAGCTTACCTCGAAAAACAGACAGCGGCCGACGGTTTTGAACGGTTTTTCGGCCAGTTTCTTTCCGTTCTGCCAAAGAGAGGCGCTTTCGCAGTTGGTAAACACCAGAATCGTCGCCGGCCCTTCCTCGGGCAGAAGGTTCAAATGGGGCACACAAGGCGGAAAGCTCCATCCATGCCGTTCAAAAGCAGGCGGCAAAGCATCCTTTGGCACGGAAAGCGCCGCGGCAACCATAGGAGTATCCGTCCAATACGCCTGGGACAGATAGCTTTGCGGCTTGGGATGCCCTGTAATATCCAGCAAGCCGGAAGCCCATCCCCGTACAGGCGGCTCAGACGATTCGCCCCGGTAGTCAATCCCCGCCCAATAGAACCCGCCCAAAACATAAGGCAGTTCGTACACATACTGCCACGGGTGTTTTTCTACGTAATGGAATGGATCGTCTTTTACAGTCGTGTACCAGTGGTACAGTTCCGAGCCGATAATGCAGGTTTCGGGCGTTAAGGCATGGTACAGCTCGTACCATTGCTCCTGATAATTGCAGAGAAGCACGTCCACATGTTTGGCAATATTTGCCGCGATTTTCGCCTTCCCCTCAGGGGACAGGGCGGCCACTTCCTCCGGCCATCCGAAGGGATGCATGCCAAAGCTGACCGGGCGCGTGTCGTCGTGCTGTTTGACGGCGGCTACTAACTTGTCCAAAGGGTCAAACAACGTCGGAAGCCCCTGACAAGCCACTTCGTTGCCAACACTGTACAGAATGACGCTGGGATGGTTTCTGTCCCGCCGAATCCAGGCGGCCACATCCCGCTCATACCATTCCCAGAAATGGGCATCGTATGAGCCTTCGTCCCACTTGTCGTACAGCTCATCCACAACCAAAATACCCATTTCGTCGCACAGGCTATAAAATTCCTTTGCCTGCGGGTTGTGGCTTGTGCGCACCGCGTTCAGGCCGAAGCTTTTCAGGGTCGCCAGCCGTTCGCGCCAAACCTCCGGGTAAAATGCCGCCCCCAGACAGCCGCTGTCATGGTGCAGATTCACGCCGCAAAGGTAGGTATGCTTTCCATTGATGCGCAAACCGCTTTTGGCATCAAACTTCACTTGGCGAACGCCAAAGGTTTCTTTTGTTTGATCCACTACATTACCGTTTTCGCACAATGTTAGCTCTATATGGTACAAATTGGGTTCTTCCGGCGACCAAAGGGACGGTTTTTCCAGCACTAAGCAAACAGACGCGCCTCCGTCTGCAGCATCCGCCTTGCCGGAAGCTTCCGCGCCATGCTTGCCAAAAATCGTCACGTCAACCGTCTGTCCCGAAGCGGCTCCGGCCAGCTCGGGCATTACGGAAACCTCCGCCGACCCATCCGGCCGGATTTCCGTGCGAATGGCAACGCCGTCGGGTACAAAATGGGCTTTGCTCACCGAAAGAAGAGACAAACGCCGGTAAATGCCCGCGCCGGAATACCACCTATCATCCCGGACGTTTTGATTGTTCACATAGATTTCCAGGGAGTTTTCGCCCGGTTTGACAAAATTTGAAATGTCGAGAATCATAGGGATATAGCCGTACGGGCTTCCCCCGACATGCATTCCATTGACATAGATTTCGCAGTCGCGGTATATCCCGTCGGCCAGTAGGTATGTAACGGGGTTTTCATCGTCCTTTGTGAACACGCACCGGTAGGTGCCGTCACTTCGGCTTTGGATATATCCTTGCTGAGAAGGCCACGGCCCTTCCACGGCATACGGTGCATCCACATTCATATCATGGGGAAGGAAAACGGGGGTCCATCCTGTATTTGGTCCCATGCATGAAAGGTGTTTTCCACGGGAAAATGCGAATTTTTGCAACCAAACCATGGAGCGCATATATCCAACCTCCTCTTTCTATTCGATGCCTACCTCAGCGTATGCAATCGTTTGCCGCTTCCAAGTATAGGTCATGCAGAAGCGGTCGCCATAGGGGATAATGGCGGGATAGGAATACTCGCCCTCTGCCGTTTCCAGATGCAGCGTATCTTTCCAGCTAATAGCGTTGTCATCCGACAGCGAAACAGAAATAGGCGTGCGCAGACCCCAGTTGCAGGCCACAGGGTTATAGATTAAACCAAGCAGGCCGTTGTCCAGCTGGGCAATATCAACGCCGCTGTTGTTGTTGGGCAATCCGCAGGGGTAGGCCGGCGACCAAGTTTTGCCATAATCGGACGAATCCGTGCGGTAGAGATAAGAAAACGACGACCGCATAAGCATATGCACACGGCCCGGGCGCTCTTTTTCTTCCCAAGCCGTAGGCTGGATTAAGCCGCCGCACTGTGCCGGGAACTCCTCCTTGTTCAAATACACCCGGTCATCTCCCGGACGGGTCATGGGAACCGTGGCGGATTTTTCAAAGGTCTTGCCGCCGTCGTAAGAAATATCGGCAAAGCATTCCCAACGGTTTAGCGTATCCTCCAGGGATGCAGGCGCCAGCAGACTTCCATCGGAAAGGGCAATCATCTTGTTTTTCACAGGGCCGCGGCCACCTACGTCGTCAAAAACCAACGGCTCGCCCTGGCTCCATGTTTTGCCCATATCGTCGGAATAAGACACCATGGAATACCACTGCCGGGGGTCCAGACCTTCTTTGTAAATCAGAATCAGGCGCCCGTTCTCATTGCAGTAGAGAGTCGGGTTCCAGTCGGCAATCATATTGGCTGGGGTAATGGCTCGGGGGGCTTCCCAGATACCGTCGGTCATGACAGAGAACCAAATCCGCACGTCGGGATTTTTTTCCGCCGTTCCGCCAAACCAAGCCGCCGCGATTCTCCCATCTGCCATTTTCACAAGGGTAGATGCGTGCACACTGGGACAAGGTGCGTTTTCAACGGGGTAAATTAATTCTTTACGCAAAAGTTTTAGTTTCATAATCCATTTCCTTTCCTATGTAGCTTGTAAAAGTATAACACGCCCCCTTTCGGAAGGCAAGCTTCTTGTCTGCTTATGCGATCGCTTTGGCCTGTTCGTTTTTCTTCTCCGCCGGGCATAGCTTGACCGACACTTTCATACAAATAGGATGGAGAAATTTAACAGACAGGATGTGTTACAATATGAATCGGCAGGGTCTGTCCGCAGCGGAGGTCAAAGCCCGTCAGGCACAGTTCGGGAAAAATGTGTTGGAAAAAAAGGAGGGGGCAACACCGCTTTCCATTTTCTTAGAACAGTTTAAAGACTACATGGTATTAGTCCTCATTGGTGCGGCCGTTGTTTCCGCTCTCATGCATCAATTTTCCGAAGCTTTCTCCATTCTGGTCATCGTCATTCTCAATGCTATGCTTGGTTTTATACAGGAATACCGAACGGAAAAAGCGTTAAAAGCATTAGAGGCCATGACTGCCCCCAGCGCCCGTGTCCTTCGCGATCAAAAAGAGCAGACCATCCCCGCATCGGATCTTGTGCCCGGCGATGTTCTACTGTTAGAAACAGGCGACCGCATCGGAGCCGACGGGGTCTTGTTTTCTATTTCCGAGCTGGCCTGCAACGAATCTATGCTGACGGGAGAATCTTTACCCGTGCCCAAATCTGTGAAAAACAACAAGGTGCACATGGGCGCCCTTGTGACCTCCGGCCGGGGCCGTGCCGTTGTTACCGCCATTGGCATGGAAACGGAAATGGGCAAAATCGCGGGACTTCTTGCCGACAGCCGCCAAGAAGCCACCCCTTTGCAGCAGCGGCTAAAAAAGCTCGGCAAAACCATATTGCTTGCCTGCCTTGTGATCTGCGCCTGTGTTTCCGTAGCGGGGATCTTGCGCGGCGAGCCCGTGCTTGACATGGTTCTATCCGGCATAAGCCTTGCCGTTGCGGCCATTCCGGAAGGGCTGCCTGCCGTGGTGACCATTTCCCTTGCTCTGGGCGTTTCCCGCATGTCGAAACGGTCGGCGGTTGTGCGGCGCCTGCCGGCTGTGGAAACCCTGGGCTGTGTCGGTGTGATTTGCTCCGACAAAACGGGGACATTGACGGAAAACAAGATGACGGTGGTAAATCTCTATGTCAACAACGCCCACCATTCCCCCAAGGACAGAGATTCCGCCGTTATCAGAATTTTAACGGCAGGCGTACTCTGCTCTAATGCCAAATTGGAGCAAAAAGGGAAGCAATATACCCTCCACGGAGATCCCACCGAAGGCGCCATTCTCTATGCGGCGCAGCCATTTGGCATAACAACGGAAAAACTTGCTCAAACTAACCCCCGTATCCGAGAAAACACCTTCCGCTCCGAGCGAAAATGCATGTCCGTCGTCTGCGGCAACACTTCGGGCGAACGAACCCTTTATGCAAAGGGCGCACCGGAGGTAATCATTGCCAAAAGCGAGTTTGTTTTAGAAAACGGACGGGTTGTTCCCTTATCTCGCATCCGGAAGGCCGCTTTATTGGAAGAAAACAAACTCATGGCCAAAAAAGCATGGCGTGTGTTGGCTGTGGCGGAAAAAACTTTGGCTCCTTCCGAAAAGGGAGGAGAGGAAAGCGAAACGTCCATGGTGCTTCTCGGGCTTATTGCCATGGAGGATCCGCCCCGAAGCGAAGTCTATGCCGCTGTGGAAAGCTGTAAAAAGGCAGGGATTCGCCCGGTTATGATTACAGGCGACAACCCCCTAACGGCACAGGCCATCGCCGAAAAAATCGGCATTTCCCGAAAGGGCGCGCCTATTTTAACCGGCGACGACCTAGACCGTCTGACCGAGCAGGAGCTTTCCCAAAAGGTTACGGAAGTTTCCGTCTATGCCCGCGTTTCCCCTCGGCATAAGCTGGCCATTCTACGAGCACTGAAAAGCCGGGGCTTTGTCACTGCCATGACCGGCGACGGGGTCAACGACGCCCCCGCCGTCAAGGAAGCCGATATCGGCATTGCCATGGGCCAGACGGGAACAGACGTCACCAAAGAGGCCTCGGATCTTATATTGCAGGACGACAACTTTGCTTCCATTGTGGCGGCGGTGCGGCAGGGGCGTGTCATCTACGACAACATTCGAAAATTTATCCGGTATATGCTTTCGTCTAACCTAGGCGAAGTTCTGACC
>DUUG01000320.1 GCA_012841675.1 Clostridiales bacterium | reverse complement strand
CAGCACAAACGTAATAAGCACAATGGCCGCCGTCTGGCTGAAGGATGCGGGGATGCCGATTCTTACCAAATAAGAGCCTACTCTTTCAGACAAGGCCGTCGCTGCCGACGCACTGGAAAAGAATCCGGCGAAGGTAATGAGAACTTGGATGGTGGAAAGAAACTTATCCGGCTGTGCCAGCAGTTTCTCCAGCTTGATGGCCCGCTTATTGCCGTCATCGGCCATCATTCTGATTTTGTTTTTGTTGATCGAAACCAGCGCCATTTCGGATGCGGCAAAAAACGCGTTGACCAGCGTCAATACCGCAATCAAAATGAGCTGCGGAAATGCACTCGCAGCAGCAGGGTCAGGATCATCGGGTTCGTCCATTTTCAATCTCCTTTTTGATTGACAAGGCCCTTCGGCCACTGTCCTTTAAACTAAGTATAATGTTACCATATAAAACTTGTAAAAACAAGATATTTTTTGTGGTTTTTACGTTTTCTTTTTCCCTGCTTCGGCAAACTTTTCCTATCTTCCGGCACGGTTCCCGGCCCAGTAGGAAAATGCAGCTCCTACCAGCAGCAAAAGCAGCCCCATCCCAAGCTCAAAAGGCCGGGGCGCTGTGGGTGCTATTTCCTTTATATAGACATCTGCCAAAGAGGCAATGACAAATCCAACCACCAGCGAATACGTTCCCCGGGGGAAGCGGTGCATGGCGCGCTCTAACGTCTTCGTGCAAAGAAGCGTTCCGCCGGCAACACCCAGTACCAGTGCCGACAGGAAGTAAAGGTCGGGCGTACGGATGGCCTCCAGCGCCGTTTGCCAAATGCCAAGCACCAACAGCATATGGGAAAAGCTAATACCCGGCAAAACAAGGGCAATGGCCAAAACGGCCCCCCCCAGCAGTAAAAACACATACCCCGAAAAAGATCTGGTGGTCACGGTAACCAGCCCTTCCGGAAGCAACGTCAAAAGCAGCACCAAAGCCGCGCCAATTACAATGTATACGGCAATCAAGCAGCGGCTTTTGGCGGTCTTTTCCGTGTCCGCTTTGGAAAGAAGCAAGGGCAAGCTTCCCAATACAATGCCGAAAAACAGCCCCATCATGGGAACAAAGGCCATCTCCGTCAGCGCAAGCAACGGCTTGGAAAACAGCCAGATGCCAAGTACCCCGCCCAAACCGATGGGAATTAAATACAAAATGCTTTCCTTGAACTTTTTGAAAATGTCCGAAACGGCGGCAATCATTTTATCGTAAATACCCAGCACAATGGCCGTGGTGCCGCCGGACAGACCGGGAATCAGCATGGCCGTTCCGATGACAGCGCCGCGCACAAAATTATAAACGGATTCTTTTAAGTTTAGTCTTGTTTTCATGGCGTTCCTTTCCGGCTTATGGCCGCGCGTTTGCATTTGTCCATAACGATACTTTCATAATGCAAAGCTTCTAAAAATATGGTATAATAAGTAAAAACAAAGCACCATGGCTTTGCGCGCTTATGGGCGGTGAACTGTCTTTGTCATTTTCCATGGTAGGCTCGAATTTTGCCTTTACGAAAAATTATTGTAGCAGGCGCAGCCACATCTGTCAAATACTTCCTTTCCTTATAATATATCTTTATGAGAACGGGGATGCGGCATGGGGCATAACTATATCAGCAGCGTTCAATTTCACCTTCCGAAAAACGACAAGGGGGATCTTGGTTCCCTTCCTGCATGGCACCACCTTCCCATGGTGCGGCAGTTTGCCGAAACGGGCTTGCTTTCCTTCGATAAACCGGTTACTTTTTTCGTCGGAGAAAACGGAACGGGGAAATCCACTCTTTTAGAGGCCATCGCCGTGGCCGCCGGCTTCAACCCCGAAGGCGGCACACGCAACTTTCACTTCTCCACCCGTGCCACCCACTCGGATCTGCATCAATATATCACATTGTCAAGAAGTGCCCATCCGAAAGACGGTTTCTTTTTCCGAGCGGAAAGCTTTTACAACGCGGCCTCTTATATCGACGAATTAGACGCTTTGCCCGCGGCCGCACCGCCGATTTCCGTCAGCTACGGAGGAAAATCCCTGCACCACCAATCTCATGGAGAAAGCTTTCTCTCCCTCGTGGAAAACCGGTTTGGAGGTTTTGGGCTTTACTTGCTGGATGAGCCGGAATCTGCTTTGTCTCCCACAGGGCTTATGCGGCTTTTGATACAATTGCGCCGTTTGGAGGAACAGAAATCTCAGTTTCTGATCGCGACCCATTCTCCCATCCTTATGGCGTATCCCGGTGCCCAGGTGCTTTTGCTTTCGGAGGAGGGCATTCACCCGGTTGACTACCGCGAAACGGACCATTACAGGCTTACTCGACGCTTCTTGGAACATCCCGAGGAGATTTCCCGTCTTTTGTCTCCAACATAACCATTCGATTTTACTACGAAAGGACTGACGATTTATGTCATCAAAGAAAAAAGCCGGGGATTATTTTAGCCGGTTTACGGCCATGGCGGAGTTTTCCACCCAAGCGGCCGAAAAGTTGCAAGCAATTTTGGATGACTTCTCTCCTCATCATATGACTGTTTGGATGGAAGAAATGCACGAAATTGAACACTCCGCCGACAACACCAAGCATGAGATCATTCGCCTGCTTGACAAGGACTTTCTTCCCCCCTTTGAACGGGACGATATTATCCGCCTGGCCAACGAACTGGACAATGTGACCGATGCTATTGAGGATGTTTTGCAAAGGCTCTATATGTACAACGTCAAAAGCATCCGTCCAGAATCCCAGGATATGGCAGAAGTTCTTTTGAAAAGCTGCCGCCTTCTTAAGCAAACTTTGGAGGAGTTTCCCAACTACAAGCGGTCGGATTGTCTCCATGACCAAATTGTAGAGATCAACCGTTTGGAGGAGGTGGGTGACCGGATGTACGTCGACGCGACTCATAGTCTGTTCGTCGGCGGAGAGGACGCTTTGGTCACCTTGGCGTGGACAGAGGTGTTCCGCTGTTTGGAGGTTTGCTTTGACAGCTGTGAGCATGCGGCCAACGTGGTGGAAAATATCGTTATGAAAAATGCGTAAGGTAAAAAGCAGGCGTTTGCCTGCTTTTTGTTGCTTGTTTGTCACTTTTTTTGCTTATTTTTAGCCTATCTGTATATGAGTTGTAGTTGAAAATGTGTCCTGATGTGATATAAATAATCCAAGCTCATGCTTTTAAATTTAGGCAACAAAGCACTGGATGGAACTGTGTTCTTTTACCAACGGCTTCTTTCCCCATGCGAATGAGTTTGGCAATTTTAGTTCGTCGCTTCGATTATAGTTAGAAATTTGACAGGAGGAATAGTATGAAGCGGAAATTACTTCTTTTGGCAATGCTTTTTTGCTGTTTGCTTCTTTCTGCTTGCCATACGAAAGAGCCGGCATCTCCGCCCATCGGCGGAACAAGCGAAACGAAAACCTCGGCGCAAACCATAGTGTCGAATACTACCGTTCCCAAAACCACCCCGCCATCAACCCCGCTCGAAACTTCCCCGCCGGAGACGTCGCCGCCGGAGACAATCCCATTGCCCCTGACGGAAGCGTCTGTGCGGGAGGCCTTTGCCAAGTTTCGCCCCGATTACACGCTGAAGGAAGTCGTCGAAACCGAAGCGGGATACTTCCTGTTTTCCAAACTCAACCACCCCAACTACGCGCCCCAGTTATCCTGCGAGCGGGCGATTGATTTTTTAGATAAAAACACCGGCTCCTTTGCGAAAATCAAGTACAATTTCGAAGAAATATACAGGGAGTATTCGAAAACAAACGTGCTCGGCTATGCTCTCATTGACGAGCAAAGTATGTACCTCTACCCTCACAGCGAGATTTTTTACGACAGCGGCCACTGGGGATTTCCCTCCGTTACACGCTTGTCTTATGAAAACGGCGTTTTGCTGTTTGATTTTGGAAAAGAAACCGTCCGCATTTTCTACCCCCTGACGGAAGACGGTTTTTACAACGGCTTCAACGAGTTTCGTGAAGGGTTCATCGCCCTTTCCGCCGCTTTTTCCTCTAACGGCGGGCTTTCCCTGCTTTTTGACGCGACGGACCCCCAAAAAGTCGCTGATTTTATCATAATGCCCCGGGTAAACTTTTCGTATGACGCAAAAAACCACCAAATGACTTTAACTTGCCCCAACGTTTTGGTAGACGAAAACCTTTTGGGCAATATCCCCGTTTCATCCGCCGACCCGTATATAAAAGCCGCCAAACTGGAAAAATACGAAGACGGAATCCGCGTCACTTTGCAGCTAAAGCCGGAAGCCGAACTGTATATCCCCTGGGGACACAGCTTTGACCGGGTGCGGCACGCGCAAAACGCCCCGGGCGTCATGTTTGAAATCGAGTTTGCTTCCCGCGAAGCCGTAGAGGAGTTCAATTACCATATTTTTGACAAAATTGTTTTTATTTGTAATGAACCATAAAATTTTCCTTCAATTTCCGCTTATAGTTTCCATTTCCCTTCGGCATACTAGAAACGTGTTGACACCGCTTTTGGAAAGCGCATGCCCATCTTTTGCGCTAGAAAGCAAGCCTGTCAATGCAATTTGAAAACGCCGGGGCACGGTCCGCACGCCGACCAACGGCCACATTTTATAACCGTGCGGAGAAGTGACGGTGAGCTTATGTCGTTTATCAAAGGGATGGCCGCCGGTGTTGTGGCCGGCGCAGTCATCAGTATGGCGCTTATGCCCAAACCCAAGCGCTTTACAAACCAGTTAAAAAAAAGCGCTGACCGCGCAGCCCACAGCTTGGGCGATCTGGTCGACAGCGTGATTTCCGTCATCCACTGACTGGACGAAACCTATCCCGGGCGCATCCCGCCCGGTACGGTGGCGGAAACCCCGCAGGAATAAAAGACGGCGGGAATTCCCGCCGTCTTTTTATATTTTTATGCAAGCCGCAGGGGCTTTTCCTCCAAAAGCTTCATAAACGCTTTGGCAGGGAAGGAAAGGGGCAAATCCTTCCGGCGCAGAATGCCGATAGAACGCTTGGGAATTTCCGTTGTCACTTCCACAATGCGAAGCTTGCCCTGTTTAATATAGCTGGCGGCGTACTCTGCCGCTGTGGCGGCAATGCCCAAACCGGCCACGGCAAAATCCAGCAGAAGATCCATACTGCCCAGCTCAATTTGCGGGCGGAGAAGAATACCCCGCTCCATAAAAAACTGGTCGAGATACTGGCGGGTCATGCTTCTCTGTTCCAGCATAATCAGCCGCTCGTTGACCAAAGCGTCCAGGCTGATGGGGGATTGAAAACGGTCAAAATACGCCTCTCCGCAGACAAAACAGTCGCTTATTTGCGCCGCTTCGGAAACCTCAAACCGCTCGATTCCGCCCAAAGGCAGGTTGGCAAAGCCAAGCTCCACTCGGCCGGAGTAGATGAGATCGGCCATCTCCGTGGAGGTTCGGTTGGTCACGGCAATATTGACGCCGGGGTAACGCTCTTTATAATCCTTCAAATATTCCAGCAAAAAGTGGCGGCACATGGTGTCGCTTGCGCCTAAGCGAAGGGTTCCTTGTTCCAATGCGCGCATTTCGGCAAAACGCTCCTCCGCACCCTCTAAAAGCCCCATAGCGCCTTCCACATAGCGGTATAAAAGCTCGCCTTCGCCCGTAAGGCTCGCGCCTCTAGGCGTGCGGACAAACAGCTTCACATCCAGCGTTTCCTCCAGCTGGCGAATGGCCTGACTGACAGCCGGCTGGGTAATATACAGCCGTTCGGCGGCTCTGGTAAAACTTTTGCTTCGGGCGGTTTCGAGAAACACACGGTACTGCTCTAAGCTTGCCTGCATGACGTACCTCCTTTGACCAGGAGAATTAACTTTTTGCGGCTATTATAGCATAAACCTATATGGTTTTCAAAAGCT
>DUUG01000319.1 GCA_012841675.1 Clostridiales bacterium | reverse complement strand
GTCTGCTCCTCAATGGTTTTGCGCTTGATCTCAAGGCTTGTTTTCGCAATTTGCATCATGCGCCAGAGCCTGCCCCGGAATTCCGATTCCGACTTAGAAAGGTAGGCTAGCCGTGGCAGATTCACCGTGACCACGCCGATGGAGCCTGTCAGCGGGTTGGATCCAAACAGGCCGCCGCCTCTTTTCCGAAGCTCTTTGGTGTCCAGCCGCAGACGGCAGCACATGGAAAGAGCATCCTCCGGCGCCAGGTCGGAGTTGACGTAATTGGAGAAATACGGTATGCCATATTTGCAGGTTATCTCCATAAAGGCGTTGACAACGGGGCTGTCCCAGTCAAAATCCTTGGTCACGTTGATGGTGGGGATGGGGAAGGTAAACACGCGCCCCTTGGCATCGCCCTCCATCATGACCTCGCAGAAAGCCTTGTTAAACATATCCATTTCAGCTTGAAAATCGCCGTATTTTTCGGGCATGACTTCCCCGCCAATGATAACATTCTGGTCTTTCAACATGGAAGGCACCACAATGTCAAAGGTCAGGTTGGAAAACGGGCACTGGAAGCCCACCCGCGTGGGCACGTTCAAATTAAACACAAATTCCTGCAACGACTGCTTGATTGCTTTATAGGAAAGATTGTCATACCTTATAAACGGCGCACAAAAGGTGTCAAAGGAGGACCACGCCTGCGCCCCCGCCGTTTCCCCCTGTGTGGTAAAGGTAGAGTTGACGATTTGGCCCAAAAACGCCCGAAGGTGCTTGGCCGGTTTGGATTCCACCTTGCCGGGCACGCCGCCAAACCCCTGCATTAAAAGCTGGCGAAGGTCCCATCCGGCGCAGTAGGGACCGAAAAAGCCCAAATCGTGCAGATGCAGATCGCCGCTCATGTGGGCGATGCGCACATCCTCCGGATACACCTCGTGTAGCCAGTATTGCTTGGTGAAGGTTTCCCGGATGTAGTTGTTCATGCCGTTGACAGACTTCTGGGTGTTGGCGTTTTCCTGAACCTGCCAGTCCTTGTCGCCCAGGTACTCGGAAAACATCTCAATCGTAGCGCCGATTAGGGCGTTTGCTTCCCGGGCGCCGCGGCGTTTTTCCCGGTATAGGATATAGGCTTTGGCCGTTTTCGCATGACCGTTTTCGATCAGAACTTTTTCCACCATATCCTGCAGCTGTTCCACATCGACCACATCGCCGCCGTAGGTCTGCTTGGCCAGGGCCGCTACTTCCAGGCTTAATTTTTCCGCCGTATCCCAATCATCTCCCCCTACCGCGTTGGCCGCCTTAAAGATAGCCCAGGTAATTTTTTCCTGTTGGAAAGGGACGATATCTCCGTTTCTTTTGCGGACGCTTGTAAACACATCGCTCCCACCTTTCTGGTTGTGCTTTTTGTCAATGCCTATTTACAAAGCGACATACACAACATATTGTAAGTTGTCCAGCATCTGTACACAATATATTGTATACCATTTTCTTTTCCGGGTCAATATACATTTTCAAAAATTTTTCTAAGGCTGCATGCAAAGATTTTGCCCCGGCAATAAGATTCCCCCATTTTGATATAGTTTTATTTTGATTTGTTAAAATCCCGAACTTTTGTATGGATTCAGACTCTCTTTTCAACAGCTTTCTCCATTGAAGGATGACACAAAAACTGATATAATAGTATATATTCGCCTGTACTATCTAAAAAATGTAAAAATGGAGATACAATATGAGCGCTGAACGAGCCGTTGCATATAAACGCAAAAGAAGAAGAAAATCGCCCCTTCCTCGCATTACTTTTCTGGCCATTTTGCTGATATCCATCGCACTGCTTGTGCTATTGGTCGGCTGGCTAATTAACGAGATACAGGGGCTTTTTGACCATTCCGGCGGAGACTGGAAGCAGGATCCGGTTTATTTACAAGGACAAGCCTTATTGGAGGAATTTACGGAGGGAAAAACCTTGACGGTAACCGCCGGCAAAATGTCGGTTTCCCTTTCCGCCCATAAAGCCGGCGCGCCTGTGAACCAGGATGAGCTTGCCGATTTTATGAAGGAAAAATCGGGAGATAAAAAGCTGTTCTCCCAATTTAAGCGGCTTCTTTCCCGGAATAAGATTCCGTTTTCCGTGTATAATGAAGAGTATGTGAAAGAAGAACTGGAGGATCTGGCCCGCCAGTTAAATGACGGTGCCGATGCCGGCTATGAAATCCGAGAGGATGGCGTTTTGTTCCTCCGCGGCAGAAATTACGTTTCGTTTGACATAGAAGCGGCCCTTGGTCAGATCAAAGAAGCCTTTGCCAAATTTTCCGAAGGCCCTGTTGTGCTGGAAACAACGGAAAGCCCCATGCAAATGCCGGATTTAAATAAAATCAGAGAAAAAATCTACATTGCGCCGGAAGATGCATATTTCCATGTGGATGAGAATAAAAACACCCACCTTATTAAGGAGGTTGTCGGCAGAGATCTGGAGCTTTCTGCCATTACCGCCGCTTACCAGCAGAACGATTGGACAGAGAAGTTCTTCCCCTTTGTAGAACTTCCGCCCGCCGAAACAGAAGAAAGCCTTTTTGCGCGCTATTTCCAGGACGAGCTTGCCGTTATGGAAACAAGATACAGTCCGGCAGATCGTAACCGGACGACAAATGTTATATTATCGGCAGAAGCTATTAACGGTACCATCGTCATGCCCGGAGAAACCTTCTCCTTTAACCGCGTGGTCGGCGAAAGAACGGCCGAACGCGGATATAAAGAGGCTAAAATCTACACCTCTTTAGGGGTTGAGCCCGGCTTGGGCGGCGGCATTTGTCAGGTTTCCTCGACAATTTATGTAGCAGCACTAAAAGCAGAGCTTCATCAGGTAACCCGCTATGCCCACGGCTTTACCGTCACCTATGTGGATCTTGGTCTGGACGCTACCATTGCCTGGCCCACTCTTGACTATGTCTTCCGAAACACCAAGCCCGACCCCGTTCGTCTGGACATTACATGTGAAAACGGGAAGCTGACTGTTAAAATCATGGGCACAAAAACCGGCGACGAGCGGGATATCACCTTTGTCACCAACGTGCTTGAAACCATCGAGCCGGAGATTTTGGAAACCCTCGACGAAACCAAAGAGCCCGGGTACTATGAGCTTACCAGTCAAGGAAGCCGCGGCTACATTACCGAAACTTTCAAAATTGCCAAGGTGAATGGACAAGTCGTAGAAAAGGTTAAGATTAATACGAGCCGTTATTCGCCCTACCGTGGCACGGCCATTGTCGGTCCTCCTTTGGAAACCGAGCCGGTTACCACTTCACCCGACGGAAATCCCGACAACACGCCGCCCGAAACAGCCCAATAGCCCTCTAATTCATGAAATTGTTATTTAATTGTAAGCGCTGTGTAATCGGATGAGGACAAAATACCTGATATAATGGATTAAACTACTTCCATTCGGAAATAGGCACTATTTCACGCATAAAACAATAAAACAGGAGAGTGCAAATGCAAAAAACTGCGAATACCACCTCTGGTGTGGGAAAACAAAACCGCACTGTTTTATTCAGTATCATTGCTGTGGCAGCAGTATCCATGGTTCTGTTGCTTGTCTGGCTGGCCGGTGAAATTGGCGTCCTTGTCCAGCCGGGAAATATCGGCACCAGTAATACACAGCCTGCTGTTTCTTCCCCTCCCGAAGGCCAACTTGTTGCCTTTGTAAACACCTATATTGACAAGCTGCAAAAATCGCAGCAGCTTAAGCTGACCGCCGGTGAATACTCTGTCGTTCTGACGGCGCAGGAAGCCTCGGCTCCCGTTGATTTTTCGGCGTTGGCTGCTTTGCTTGCCCAAGACGGGTACGATTCCGGCATTTTGTCTGAATATCAAAAAGCCGTTACCAATCGTCCAATTTTGGACAGAAGATACATGGAATCTAAGCTGGAAGAGCTTGCCGCCCTAGTAGACACAGGAATCGATACCACGTTTGTTGTGGAAGACAGCGGCGTGAAAATCATTCGAGGGAAAGAACATACGGTATTTGACATGGAAGCTGCCATCAGTTCCATTGAGCAGGCGTTAAAAGCGCACAATTACGGCGAAATATCCATTGCGCTGAAACCTGCCGATCCCGCCCCCCTGGATATTGAAGCGCTAAAAGCGGCCGCTTTTGTGGATGCGGTGGATGCCCACTATGCGCTGGATGAAAACAACCAAACCCAGCTTGTGCCCCATTCGGACGGGCGCGATGTGGATTTGGAGGCCATTCAAAAGGAGCTTGCCACGGGAACTTGGGATGAGAAGGTTTTCCCCTTCCGAACCGTGAAGGCTTCCATTACCACCGACCAGGTGGCGACTACCCTGTTCCAAGACGAGCTGGGCAAATCCGTCACTTATTACAACGAAAGCGCTGTCAACCGATCGATAAACCTTAAGCTTGCCACAGCCGCCGTCAACGGAACCATTATCCTGCCCGGCAAGGAATTTTCCTTTAACAAAACCGTCGGCCGACGCACCAAAGAGCGTGGATACAGAGAAGCAGTGATTTACGCCGGCGACGGCATGGTGGACAGCTTAGGCGGCGGCATATGCCAGATTTCCTCCGGCCTGTATGTGGCCGCCCTCTATGCGGAAATGGAGCAGGTTCACCGATATTACCACGGCTACACGGTTGCCTACGTTAAGCTTGGTATGGATGCAACGGTTTACTGGGGCTCGCTGGACTATGTGTTCCGAAACAACACCAACTACCCCGTTAAAGTTGTCGCCACCGCGGAAAACGGCGTTTCCACCATTAAGATTATGGGCACACAGGAAAAGCCCAAGCGGAATATTAAGTTTGAAACCAAAATCATTGAAACCATTCCTCAAAAAATGGTGGAACGTGTTGACCCCACAAAGCCCGCCGACTATCGTCGCGTGGAAAGCCGTGGCTCCAGCGGTTACAGGACGGAAACGTATAAATATGTAATCGAGAACGGCAAAGTCGTAGAATCCATTCTCATCAACAGAAGCCACTATAAGCCTTTTAATGGCCTAGTCATTGTCGGACAACCGGCGGATAAAACATCCTCTCCGCCGGTGACGACAACGGAACCGCCCGAAACAACTGCTCCGCCGGAAACAACAGTACCACCGGAAACAACCACACCCACTACATCTGTTACACCTACCACGCCGGACACTACAACGGAAGAACCTGTCTTTACGACCTCACTGACCGACGCACCGGTGACAACAGAAGCGCCTTCCGAACCCCCGGCAGTAAGCGAATAAGTTACATAAAATACCCGACAGCAAAATGCTGTCGGGTATTTATATTAGTTAATATGGCACGTTTCGCCTTTGGCAAGTTTTACTGCATACAACCCGTTTTCTAAGGTAACTTCCCTTGCGGAAACGGTTTTCCCGGCAAGGGAAGATTCGTCCAAGTAGAACATTCCGTCGCGGGTTGCCGTTAGGGTTGCACTTGTAAGCTTCCCTTCTGCCCACTCCATGGAAACCGTCAGCCCCTTGGCACAAAGCCCTTCGACGCTTCCTTCCGGCCACGCTTTGGGCAAAGCAGGCAAAAGGAAAACACGGCCGTTTCTGCTTTGTAAGAGCATGGTGCAGACGGCAGCACCGCCGCCGAAGTTTCCGTCAATTTGGAAAATGTGCGGCGGATGCAGATCCAGCAGCGAAACCGTGGCAAAATCGCAGATCAGCGCCTGCAAATGCTCCCACGCCTTCTCGCTGTTTCCAAACCGGGCATAAAGGCAGGACACCCAAGACCGGCTCCAACCCGTATGACCGCCGCCCAGAGAAAGCCTAAGCGCCAGGGACTGTTCTGCCGCCTCATAAAACTCTGGCGTGTCAAACTCGTTAATATCCTCAAAGGGGAACACCGCCAGCAAATGCGACATATGCCGGTGACCGGGGTCCCGCTCTTTGTACTCCTTCTCAAACTCCAAAAGCTGTCCTTTGCTGCCGATGCGAAGGGGCGGCAGATGGTTTGCCATCTCCTCCCAAACAAGGACCTGCTCCTCATCCACTTGCAACAGGCGCGCCGCTTTTACCGCCGTTTTAAAGATAAATTCCGCTAAATTCCGATCCACCGTGGCCGAGCGGCACAGGGTAACCGGATAGTTGCCGTACCCGGCCAACGGGTTCTCCGGCGACTGGGAGGGGCTGATTTGGTAGATCCCGTCTGCATCCTTTTGGAGGTAGTCTTCGTAAAACAGCGCGCACTCTTTGATAAACGGGTATGCCCGCTTGCGAAGAAATTCTAAATCGCCGCTGTACTCGTAACGCCACCACATATGCTGGGCAAGCCAAGGAGCCGCACCTGTCCAGACCCCCCAGCCATGGGATTCGGGAGTGGATACGCTCCAAGCGTCGGTTTGTAAGGGGAACACAATGCCGCGGCAGCCGTACATTACCTGTGCCGCCTTGCGGCCGCTTTCCACAAGCCGCTCCATAAAGGCAAAGAGGGCTTCTGTGGTTTCCGGCATGTTTGCCGGTTCGACCACCCAGTAGTTCATCTGCAGGTTGACGTCCAGATGGAAATCGCTGTCCCAAGGGGGATTTAAGAGGTTGTTCCATTTTCCTTGCAGGTGTGCCGGCAGTTCGCCCGACGAAGACAAAAGCAAATACCGGGCAAAGTGGAAATACAAAACGGCAAGGTACGGATCTTTGCCTGCCTTCAGCGCCTTCAACCGCTGATCGGTAGGCTCGTTGACCCAATCCTGCTCTCCGGCCAAGGTGAGCCGAACTCGGTTATATTTTTCCTGCCAAGCGGCCTTATGGCGCTTGAGAAGCGCATCTTCCTCGGCAACCGGCGGCAGAGCAGCCTCCTCCCGGGGGTTAAGCCCCGTAGACGCCGTTCCAATATTCCAAAGAACAAGCGCACGATCGGTGCCGGAAAGGATAAGGGCGTTGCCGTTCCTTGTCACCGTTCCATTGGTATAGATTTTTGCCGAAACAAAGAATTTCCCCCCGGCGTGAAACTCGCCGTATAAGGTAAGAGCCTTCTCCTCCGCGTCTGTGTTGTAAAAGCAAATACAGCGGTCATCTTTTTCTCTGGCAAGGGAAATGCGGGTATGCAAGCTGCCGTTTTCGGCAGACAGCACTACCACTCCCACAGGATCATGGTGGCTGACAAAATACTGCCTTTTCACAACCGTCTTATCAAGCCCATAAGACACCTCTGCCACTGCATCTGAAAGAGACAAACGCCGCCGATAGTCTTTGGGGGCATGTTTGCTTTGCTCTTCCAATACAAGATCCCCGGCCGGCTGGTACGGGTCCACCCGGTGGGGAACGCCCGAAATCCCGCCGGTAGGCACAAAAGCGTGGTTGGCAAGCTCCGTTGCCTCCGCCAGTTTTCCTTCGTCAATCAGGCGCCGCACATTTTGCAGGGCATCTTTCGGCGGCGGCACAAAATCCCGTGTTCTATACTGCCCGGTATACAACCATTCGTGGTTTAAGGACAGGCGCTCAGCCCCTGCCTCGCCCCAAAGCATGCCGGCCAAACGGCCGTTGCCAAGGGGAAGCCCCTCGTCCCATCTTTCGGCGGGGCTATGATACAACATAGTGTGTTCCATAAAATCCCTCCCAGCATTTCTCCCCGTATTGTAAAGTTAAATGAAAGTTGAGGACCCGTCAGCCTTTCTGGTACAATGCTTTTGTCACAAAACGCAGTACCTCCCGAAAGGAGACGAGTCCTCATGACAAAAGTATACCAGTT
>DUUG01000318.1 GCA_012841675.1 Clostridiales bacterium | reverse complement strand
GCCGATAAGCTCTCTGCCTTTGCAAAGCAGAATGAGATTGTCTATATTAACTGCACACGCTTTGGGGGTATTCCGGGACAGCCTTGGTGGAAGAAAAAAGCCCTTTCCGGCGGGCAGCTTCTTGAGCAGACCATCCACCAGCTAGACTATATTCGCTACACCTACGGCGAGCCGGATACGGTTTTTGCTATGGGCGCCCGGGGCTTTATCCGTGATGTGGAAGGATACGACACGGATGACGTTTCTGCCGCTGTTGTCACCATGGAAAGCGGCGCATTGTGCAATATTGCAACCGGATGTTATGTTACAGGCGGAGAAGCTTATGATTCCAAGCTAACTTACAGCGCCAAGGATAAGCGTGCGGATTTGTATCTTTTGAGTCGTTTAGATATATACGGGGAATCCGGCGAAACCGAAGAGGTAGGCGATTTGGTCGTCAAAGGCGATGGCAGTATGGTTTCTGTTGGCAAAGATAAGATTTCCTACCGCCACGAAGGTGATGCGGGCATTCCCTGCGACCGCACTTTTATCGAAGCCGTCATCAGCGGCGACGGCTCTGCCATTCGTTCGCCCTACCGGGACGCACTAAAATCGCTGGCTTTTGCTTTGGCGTATAACGAATCCATGGAAACGGGCAAACCGGCGAAAGTTCGCAAGTTGTAAAGCGGACAAACCGGCCCGTGGGCTGTAATTGCGTTTTGAACCAAGTAACAAGGTCTCGTTTTATGGATAAACGAGACCTTGTTCAGTATATTTGCTTGAGCAGAGGATGGTATTATGAGTCTCAAAACATCTGCCACGCTCCGTTGGGTGCTGGTGGGGGTCATTTTTTTGGTATTAGTTTGGGTGCTTACCCCAAAGGGCAAAACAACAGATTTCGCCGGCATGGTTAGCAGCGTGGAAACCGAAGGTAAATATTATATCGTCACCGCCACGCAGGAACTAAGCGAGTTTACCGTCACTATTGTCATCCCCATGCAAAAGGTAAAGGTGAAAGCGTCGTCCGGTACGTCTCAACGCTTGGAAATAAAAAAAGGGGACTTAATTACCCTTAACTACCGAAACAAGCCGGAGAAGGTAAACGGTGTCTGGTATGCTACCTCCAAGGGAAAGGTTCTTGTCTGGTCCCTTGCATGGCAAACCGCAGAATAACCTTCGCCAAAAACCATCCGGGCAAAGTCCGCACGTTGGCTTTGCCTAATAAAGATAGTAACATACCATCTTAACTAAAGTGTCCATAAAGCGTAAACAACTATTACATATAAAACACCCTCTTCCCACTGTTTTTGGGGTGGCGAGAGGGTGTTTTATCCTGCAAATTAGCTTTCTATTTGTTTGCTTAAAAAGGTCGCAATCGTTTGACAGAGTTTGACTTCCGTTTCCGTGCAAACATCCTGCTCGGTACCAAAGAAAAGAGCACTACCCGTAATATCTCCCAGAACAATAATGGGCACCATGGCCAAGGCCTTGGGGCCGCCCCCGTCGGTAATCGGAATACCCTGGTCGCCGGACTTGTTGAACCGACTTTGGCGCTCCTCCATCAGCGTTTCAAGCTCATGGCCGACTTTCTTATCCATCAGCTCTTTGCGGAGCGGGCCGGCGCATGCGATCACTGCGTCGCGGTCGGTTACCGCCACGGTATGTCCGCTCACCCTTGCCATGGTATCACAAAGCTCTTGGGCAAACTTATGCATTTCGCCCACAGGAGAGTATTTTCGAAAAATTACCTCACCATCACGGTCTGTAAAAATTTCTAACGGGTCACCGTCGCGTATCCGAAGGACACGCCGGATTTCCTTTGGTATGACGACGCGGCCCAGATCATCGATCCGCCGGACAATGCCTGTTGCTTTCATGTTACATTTCCTCCATAATAACCGCTGAGCATTGACGCGGAGTTAGTCGCGTTCTCTGCTTCTTGGTTATTATTTGTGGAGTCGCCTATTTTATACAGCTTCAGTTTAAATTTCTCATGTTAGACGCTCTATCTGAATTTGAAAAAATTTGGAAATGGTATGCTTTTTACCGAACATCTCCTATAGTATCTCCCAATTTTTCCCGTATATACAACAGCTACTGCGCATTCAAAATTTGACAATCGAAGGCAATTGCTTCGCCGCGCAAAAACGCGCCAATTTCAGAAAGTGCCGTTTTCGCTTCAGGCACACCGTACAATACATAGGCATGCCACATGCCCTCTGCGATGCGCAAAGCACAGGGCACTTGGGCTTCCTCCAAAAGCAAATGGATGGTTTTGGCATCGTCTAAAAGGTATTCTTGGCTTCCGACATATATTAAAACGGGAGGAAAACCTGCATATTCGCCAAATACGGGAGAAACAAAGGGACTTTGCAGGTCATCGCCGCCATACAGCACAGAAGCTTTGGCCAGTTTTTCTCCAGACAAGGTAGGATCCACCACGCCCATAGCGGCATAATCCTCCTCAGATCTTGTCAAATTACACCAAGGGGAAATAAGCGCCAATCTGCCGGGCAAAGGCCTTCCCTTCTTTTTAAGCGACAAGGCCAAAGCAAGGCAAAGCCCGCCGCCGGCGGATTCGCCGGCCAGCGAGATGTTTTCCGGGGCGTATCCAAGGGATAATAAATGGTCAAACGCAACCAGCGCATCTTCCAAAGCGGCAGGGAAGGGGTGCTCAGGGGCGAGCCGGTAGGCGGCACAAAGAGTATCCTGTCCGGTTTGCCGTGTCAGAATACCGCCAAACCCTTGCGAATAATTCAAGCCGCCTGCCATATAGCTTCCGCCTTGCAGATATAAAATGGCACGGGCTTCCTCTCTGCACTCTGTACGCCGGGCGATGGAAGCCTCAAACGAAGGAAAGGAAAGGGCAAAGTATTGTACTTTTTTGGCAAGCCCTTTTTTCATGAGAACGCCGGCTTGGTTTTGCGCCTTGCGGCTGGATTGAATGGATAACCTTCTAGTAATTGGTTTCACAAGCCTAAGTTCCTCTCGAAGCAACAGCCCCAACAGACTGGGCATCTGCACTCCTCCCATCGATTTCAATAATGGCGGACAGTAAAACAGGAGGCCGTCCATATAGGGGGGCCTCCTGTGTAATATTTATTTTGCAACAATCTTCTTTAGGTTGGCAAACCGGGGCAGGCCGTCCACAAACGGAGGCGAAGCCTCGCCAGCCACCAGCGGCAGCGCATAGTCGATAAATTCCTGCTTTAAGCCGTTACCCTCATCGTTAATCCACTCAAGGGGAACCTTTTTCTCGGTATTGGCGACCTTTTCAAGGTCAAGCAGCTGGATTTCGCACTTATAGCCGTTTTCACGGGTGCACTTAAAGCCGACCATCTTGTCGGTTTCGCCGGCAACGGCATACTCAACAGCCTTCTGGCCAGCCAGGAAAGACTCTTCCACGTCCACTGCAGAAGCTAAGTGGGCAGCGCAGCGCTGCATCAGAGAAAACTCAATGCCGCGGGTCTTGCAGCCCAGACGTTCTTTAATCATGTTGGCCAGCGTAACGCCGATACCGCCAAGCTGGGCATGACCAAAAGAGTCGCGAGAGGCCTCGGTCTGGCTGAACTTTTCAACCATCAGCGTGCCGTTCTCATCGTGAATGCCTTCGGAAACGGCAACGATGCACTTGCCGGTAGCCTTATAAACACGTTCCACATCGGCATAGAATTTTTCGAGGTTAAAGGGCAGCTCGGGCAGATAAATGAGATCGGGGCCCTTGCCTTTGTAAGACGCCAAAGCGGAAGCAGCAGTCAGCCAGCCGGCGTGACGGCCCATGATTTCCAGAACGGTAACCATGCCGGTGTCATAAACACGGGCGTCATGGTAAATTTCCATGGATGTGGTTGCGATATATTTAGCGGCAGAGCCGTATCCGGGGCAGTGGTCGGTGCCGAACAAATCGTTGTCAATGGTCTTCGGAATGCCCATAACACGGCACTCATAGCCGTTTTTCATCATAAATTTGCTGATTTTGTTGCAGGTATCCATAGAGTCGTTGCCGCCGTTGTAGAAGAAATAGCGGACATCGTACTTCTTAAAGATTTCCAGAATGCGGCGATAATCCGTATCGTCCTCGTCGGGATCTTTCAGCTTATACCGGCAAGATCCAAGAGCGGAAGAAGGCGTATGCTTCAGAAGTTCAAGCTCTTCAAAATCCTCCTGCCCCATATCATACAGAACGTCGTCCAACACGCCGCGAATACCG
>DUUG01000317.1 GCA_012841675.1 Clostridiales bacterium | reverse complement strand
CCTCGGCTACACTAACCATAACCGCCGCGCCGTACTTTCCAGCAAGACGCCACAAATCTTCCCTTTTTGCTTCGGCCGCATAAGGCACATATATCATTGCCTTTCCGTGGTATTGCCGCAGGCCGGCTTCTAACGCCGCCAAATCGCCGGAAATAAGGCACAAGGGGGCGGAGGTCATGCTTTGCAGGGTAGAAACCGCTTCCCGCATAGTTTCTGCTTCGTCTACGCCCGGTATACCTACCTCCACACCTATCAGATCGGCGCCGTCATCCACTTGGGACAAAGCCTCGTCTACCAAAGTATCCAAATCTTGTTCCTCTATGGCATTTCGAATTTCCGCCCCAGCCGGCGAGATTCGGTCGCCCACAACCTTAAACTCGTCAAAGCAAACAACTTGGGCAGACGAGCAAACGGCAGCAGGGGTTTCTTTTTGCCTTGCCGAACGGAAGGAGCCTGCCAAAGGCGACAACCGGCGGATAAATGCCGGCGTGGTGCCGCAGCAGCCGCCTAGAGCGAATACGCCTAGCCCGGCAATCTTTTGCATCTCTTTCTCAAACGCTTCGGCTGTCGTTTGATAGATGGTTTCTCCATCTACTACCGTTGGAAGGCCCGCATTGGGCTTCACCGCAAGGGGAAGTGTCGTCCAACGCTGCAATTCCTCTACCATAGGATAAATTTCCTTCGGCCCCACCGAACAGTTGATTCCAAGACCGTCCGCCCCCAGACCGCCCAAACAAAGGGCCATGGAAGCAAGGGAAACGCCCATAAAGGTTCGCATATTTTTCTCAAAGGACATGGAGCAAATCACAGGCAAATCCGTATTTTCCTTCGCCGCCAACAAAGCGCACCGAGCCTCCGCCAGATCGGTGATGGTTTCTATGTATATGGCATCGGCGCTGGCTTCCGCGCCGGCAAGCATCTGATTTTTAAAAATCTCGTACGCTTCATGAAACGAAAGCTGTCCCATAGGCGCTAGCAGCTCGCCAAGGGGCCCTACATCGAGTGCCACATACGTTCCCGTTTCCTTTGCCGCCCGCTTTGCAATGGCCACGCCTTGCGCGACCATCTCCCGGGCTTTCGAACCTAGCTTCCGTTCGTTAGCGCCAAAAGTATTGGTCAGAATCATGCGGGCGCCGGCGGAAATATATGCCAAATGGACGTTTTCCACCGCCTCCGGATTCGTAAGATTGAGAAGGTTCGGGTTTTCACCGGCCTTCAACCCGGCATTTTGCAGCATGGTTCCCATAGCACCGTCCATGATAAGCACACTTTTTTGCATCGCTTCTCGAAGTTGCATCGCCTGCCCGCCTTTCTTTTTTCTAAATATATCCAATTCCACCGGTTTCGTCAAGCTTTTTGGTAGGCTTAAAAAGAAAAACCCGGCATATCCTTTTGGATATGCCGGGTTTATGGAGCTTCTAACCAGATTCGAACTGGTGACCTCGTCCTTACCAAGGACGCGCTCTGCCTACTGAGCTATAGAAGCAATTGGCGACCCGGAAGGGACTCGAACCCTCGGCCTCTAGCGTGACAGGCTAGCGTTCTAACCAACTGAACTACCGGGCCACTTGCCTTGAAACAGTGTAGGCAATCAAGACAAATATTAGTATACCAATTTTTTTTTGTTCTGTCAACGCCTATCCCGAATCTGTGAGAAATTTCTTCTCAACATGGCAAGTTTTAAAAGACAACTTACTTCAAACATTCCGTCGGCACCCAGCCAACAAAGCCTTCACTGTTTTTTATAAACGAAAAACGTCCGCCTTGGTCCAACAATAACACTTCTTCCCCTTTGGAAACAGAAAGCAGGGTAGATATCGAGCTTTTGGCAAAGCAGGGTTTTCCTTTCCGGGTTCCGATATGCTCGTTTTTCACAAGACCGCAAAGGCCGGAAGCCGTTCTCCGGCAGTAAGAAAATTCGGGGCCTTCTTCTACTATATCCAGATAAAAATCCGGCCAAGAATCCTTGAAATAGCCTTGCGAATCCTCCGGGGCAAAAGCCGTTTTCACCTGCACCCTTGGCCGCAAATCGGCAAAAAGGTAAGAAAAATCGAACTTTTCGCCCTGTTTTTCAATTACAAGGGCGTTTAACTGGGAAAAATCTTTGACCTGATTTCCGCCGTCGATGCCGATAATCATCCGGTCATGGTCGATGGCGGGATTATTGGAATTTTGGGAAAACGCCGCATTCCAAACAGGCATATGGCCCACAATGACCCATCGCCCCGTCTTATTTTCTCCCGCCGTTAGAAACGGGTCATTTTTCAAAAGCGTCTGTTCGCTGCTTTCCTCCCAGTCCTCGGAAGGCGCAATCCCTGCGTGGGCAAAAATCAAATCACCCAGAGCCAGCCCAAGGGGCAGGTTATGCAGAAACTCCGCCTCTTTGGTAAAATGCTGTTTAAATTGGTGACGAGCTTCTAAAAAAGCATCCTCGGTTGTAGGCCGGGGAATGCCTAAAATCGCCGCCCATTCGCAAAAGAGATTGTTCACATGGTCATTAAAATGCGGCAAAATATCCTCCGGCTTGCCCCAATCCAAATACCAAGCCACCAGCCGTTCAAGGTTGCCCTTTAACACATAAGTATGGGGGCGCCGAGACAAATCCATAACCATGTTCACAACGCCGGCGCTATCCGGCCCGCGGTTAATATAGTCGCCGTTGAGAATTAAAATATCCTCCGGTTTTAACTCTAACATATCCAACAGCGCGGCAAACTCCTCTGCCGCGCCGTGGATATCACTTATAGCAACAATCCGCCGGTTTTCACCGGGGTCAATCCGTAAAATTCTCTGCATGCATCCTCATCCCGTTAGGGGTTCACCATTTCATAGATTCGCTTTATGGTCGCAATGGCCTGCTCCCGCGTATAGGTGCCCCGAGGCTCGAACTTATTGTGGCCAACGCCGCCCATAATGCCTAGGGTCGTCACGTAGTTGACCGATTCCACCGCCCAAGAGGCAATGGCCGACCGGTCGGCATACTCGGCCGGTATCAACTTAGGCGACAGCCCTGCCAGCTTTGCCGTCCGCATAAGCATGGCCGCCGCATCCTGCCGGATAATGGCCGCATGGGGCAAAAAGCGACCGTCACCAACACCGTTTACAATCCCCAAAGCCGCCGCAGCCACCACATAAGGGTCTGCCGAGTCTGTAAAGTTATATGCCTTTACATGGTCCTGCAAGGTCTGGCCGGTCTTTGCAAGGACTAATTCTTCCACAGTCTGGTCGGAAAGCCTTGTCAATAACGTCACAGTAAGCTGCGCCATTTCCGTGCGGGTGATCCCCGTTTGGTACCTTGCCGCAAGGGACGTGGGCAACAGCCCGTAGGAATAGGCGGCATCAAGCTCTGCCTGGGCCCACCCTTGGTTCGGCCGATCATTTTGACTGTCGGGCAGCCGGCCGTTAATCCGTACATAGCCGTATTTCCCCATAATCTGCACTCTGGCCAACCCGTCAGAAAATACGCCTGCATCAGTATACGGCAGCGGATTCAAACGAACACCTTTTTTATTGATAAAATAGAATCCGCCGGGCGTTTCTACCAAAGCCACACCGTTTCGGAAAGGCTGCGCCGTTTTATATTCCGGCTCTATGACGGTTATCCCTTGCAGATCGCAATAGCCGTACTTTCCATTCATCGAAATCGGCAGAAGCCCTTCGCCGTGAAGCCCTAAGAGATTTTGGGTGGAAAACAATACTTTTCCGCCGGTATCTACTGCATAATAGGTTCCGTCTTTGTAAAGGGCGGCCACCCCGTCGGCAAATATTTCAAAAGCGCCGTTTCGGTAGGCATACCAAAAGTCCTCGTACATCGGCTCAATGACGTATTGTCCCGTAAAATCGGCAAAGCCCCAAAGCCCGGTAGTCCGGGAATGCGCGGGAACCAGCCCCCGGTTGGGCGGAAGCAGCATCCCCCAATCGGGCTGCCACAGAATTTTCCCGTTAAAATCTATGAGCATATCGCCCCTGCTGTCGGGCTTGGCCCCCGCTTCGGCCTGTGCAATGGCAGAGGGAAGCGTAAACTTCCCTGTTGCATCGGTGGAAACAACCATATAGCCTTCCGCGTACGCATGCCCTCTGGTAAATCGGGTAACGGGCAGGGTCGTATTCCCCGGCCGTATGCTTTGGATAGTGGCTTTTGCCTCTGCACCCGGGGATTTTATGTAGGTCCCGTTGACAACGGATGTAATATACGTGGGCTGGCTGGCCGAATAGCGGTTGTTGACGCCCTCCTCGAACACAACATGCCCGTCCTTATCAATCAAATACCACGTTTCCACATCGGGCGTTTTTTCAAGTCCCCCTTTTACTACCGTGGCAACAGCCGCCACCCCTTCGGCGTAATCGCCCGCAATATCGTAAAGATAATCGGTAACAAGTGTTCCCGTTGTATCAATATATCCCCACTTTTGTCCGTTAAAAACAGCGGCGCGACCGTCTGAAAAGTCTCGTGCTAAAGTGTATTGAGGCTGGATGACAACTTCTATGGCCGGGGCCTCGAAATTCGCCTGGGTCGCCTGCGGAAAAAGCAGACTAACGGTCAGAATCATCAAGAGCAGAACAGCAATGCTTCTTTTTTTCATCGTTGCCTCCTTACTTTTGATAGCAAGTACTGGGTAAGACCCCCGACAGCTCCACCAAAATTTGCGATATGGCTTTCATTTCTAAGCTGGGAATATTCATATAGTCGATCTCCGCCCCGCGCACAGGAAATATCATAGTAGCAATATGCTCATCCGGTTTGGGCGTCTCCCGCAGAATTAGGCCTTTGCTTAGCCGCATAATGCGACTGATTACAGACTTGTCCACCGCCGATTTATCCATGTCTGTTATGAGCTGGTTTGTCTCGCCCTTCTTATCCCAAACAGAAATCATTACGTCCTGCTTGTTTTCTGTGACAGCCAGCGTAATCCGGATTTGGCCGCCGATTCCAATCCGGCGGATGGACTCTCCGATTAAAGAGATAAAGACGCGGCGGATTGCCTGCAGGTGGTACATGGCATCCAGCCTGTCCAGCTCTGTATGAAATGAAACAGATATGGAAAGATCCTGCAGAAGCTGGGTCAGCTCCTCGCCGTTTTTCTTTAGGCGGTTCACAACGTCGGTTGTTTCCATTTCTTTTTCAAATTCGTCTGGAGTGATTAATAAAAACCGATTTGATGAAACACTTCGCAATATGCGGCAGCAGTTTTTGTAAGCAATTGCCCAGTACGGGCTGTCCTGCAGAGTGGTTTCCAATACGGTCATTAGCACGGCCAGCGCGCTTCGAATTTCATTGCCCGTTTCCGCAATCGAGCCCGCACTGCATGCCCTCTGATCTTCCTGTTCATCTAACTGGATAATGAAAATCAGAAGCCCTTCTTTCTTCTGAACGCGGATCTGTACGGGCTTGTCGAAAAAAAAGCACTCTACCAGCGTATCTTTATGACATTGTTTTATTTCAGGTATAGCCGCCGACCTGAAAAGTTCAAAAGTTTTATATCCCGTTAGTTCCTTCCCGGCCAGCCGGTTTGCCGCCCCATTGGCATATACCACAACTCCATCGCGTATGGCAATGACTCCGTCGGAGGAATGATCGATTAAGCCAAGCAGCAGTTCTTCCATTTGTATATCCATATTATCCAATCTCCCAACTAAAGAAAGCGATCACCATTTTATGTACATTATAAAGAATAATGGTAAATTTTACTACTGGAAATTCTATCCAATTAGATCAAAACGTTGCTTTTGCAACTTTTTTCGACAAAATAATACAAAAAAAGTGCGCGGTTATCCCAATGGGGGTGTTTACCGCGCACTTTTTCATTCTCTGTTTAAGCGCGCTTTTTGTTGGGACAGACGCTGCTATGTGCCTAAACGCCTAGAAAGAGAGTCTGCCGTGATTTGGTAGGCCGTTTCAGACACATCCTGGGGAACCACCAAGGGGGTTTTCCCCGGGAAAGCCCTGTCAAACAATTTACTTGCCACTAGCTTCCTAAGCCAAGGGTTCTTTGAAAGCAGCGGACCGATACAGTAGGTAGCTAAGAACGACTGATCCGCATAGCCCTCGGTTTTGGTTGGCTGCCCTTTTTCATCTATAATTCCGCCTTCGCCCAGGCGCATTCTGAAAAACGGTTGAGGAACACCTTCCATGGAGCCGGATTTATTTAAAAATCCCACCACAAGTTTTTCCGACAGGCCGCTTACCATGAGACAGTCGCCTGTTTGCCGTTTTTCCGTTCGGCGGATGTTATAGGGGGCAAGGCCAAGGCCCTGTATGGATTCTCCGTTTGGCAGGATGATCTTTTGGGCCGGCAGTTCGGCACCGCTTCCGCAAAAGAGAAAGAAAACCCCCTCTTCCCGCGCGGAAGACAGCTTTTCCCGAAAAGGCTCTAACCGTTCCAAAGCGTAACCAATCCGCCGCTCTGTGCCGGGTCCTGCGTAGACAAGCGAAGTTTCGGAAAAATCAAAGTCTTCCTCCCCTGTAAAGGGAACAATTTCCACTTCTGCCCCCATGGCGGTTAATTCTCGCTGTAAAACTAGCAGATTGGCATAATCACCATATAAATTGAGCAAATCAGGGAACAGATGCACTAAACGTAAGGTGCTCATGCAATTTCCTCCCTTTGCGCTTCCGCAGGCAAACGGCGGATGAATTTGTCTCGGTCGGAAAAGCAGGTAACTACTGTTAGGGGCTGGTCTGCCCTGTCATCAAATAGCTCAGGCAAACGGTCCAGATCGCGCATTAAAGAAATTTTCTCCTGCGGAATATCTGTAAAGGAAAACCGCTCCGCCAAATCACAGGCGTATTGCCCGGCCAGCACAATGTGTTCCACCTCCGGCACATTGAGCTTGTTAAAATTAATGTCCCAAAGCCAAGAGGTTTCGCCGGTAAAATACTTGCGGCTGATGGCATCTACCATGACAAGCACTTTGCCGCCGCGCTTGGCAGCAAGGCTTAACGAGCGGTCATACGACACGGAGTTTTCATGCTTCGAAGTAAGCAGCATTATATCCTTGCCGCCCACGTTCCAGCGCTGAGCCCGTCCGCTTTTTAAGCGGTGGGAGGAAAGCGCCTGCGCCGCGCCATGAGGATCCACACCCAGCATGACCGCCAGGGAAAAGGCGGCCAGCATATTGTAAAGGGAATAGGGCGTTTTCAATCCTGTGTGCAAGGTTGCTTCCGCCCGGCCGGAAACGGTAAAGTTTCCGCTTTCTTCGTCATAGGAAACGGCCTCAAAATCGGGCTTGTCCCGTTCATAATCACAGTGTTGGCAGGCGAAATTACCAAAAGTGGCAAACTGCCGATAGGCATATTCCATTTCCCCGCCGCAGCAGGGACAGTATTTTCCATCGTCATAGACGCCTTTTTCTTCCTCCAAAACGCCCTCGGCCACACCAAACCAAGTGGTATTCCGCCCAAGGGAAGAAAGGCATGCCGTCAACGGGTCGTCGGCGTTCAAAAACAAATCCATTTCCGGCGAAATGGCCTCTGCTATGCGGTCATAAATATATTCCGGGTGGCCGTTTCTCGTCATCTGATCTCGATACAAATTTAAAACGGCAAATAAGGAAGGCTTCAAAAAGGCAAACGTATGCCTTGCATACTGCTCGTCCGATTCCATGACCACCATATCACAGCGAACGCGGCCTCGCAAATCGGCATACCGGAGCAGCATAGTTGCCACCCCTTCGATCTGGTTGGCCCCTTCTTTGTTCCAGCAGACGGTTTTGCCGTTTTTTTCAAGGGCTGCCACCAAAAGCTCGACTGTGGTGGTTTTGCCGTTAGAGCCGGTAACGGCCACTACGTTCTCCGGCAGGGAGAGTCTAGCGAGTATATCCGGGCAGATTTTAAGCGCTACTTTGCCCGGCATGGAGCTTCCTTTTCCAAGCCATCGGCCCACAAGCGATGCCGCTTTACAGGCCAAAATGGCCAATTGCTTTTTCATGCCTGCTTCCCCTCTTTATATTACCGCAGGCGCTCGGCAAGTCGTGCCCGCGCCCTTTCTGCGTCTATTTCCATTTGTGCGATAAGCTCCTCTGCGGCGGAAAATTTCAATTCCGGCCGCAAAAAGGAAACAACCTCCAGCTTGGCTGTCTGGCCGTAGACTTCCTGCGAAAAATCAAACACATGGGTTTCCGAACGGTATTCCGTGCCGTTTCCAAAGGTGGGCGAATAGCCAAAGTTGGTAACCCCAGGGCGGGCAACCCCATCCTCCAGCGTCAAATACGCAGCATACACCCCCGGCGGAAGCTTTAAAAGCGAATCCTCGTGGGGCAGGTTTACGGTTGCAAACCCAAGTCCCCGTCCGCGGGCCGCCCCTTTTTGGACTTTGGCAACCCGGACATAGGAATGGCCAAGGAGCTTTTCCGCCGCCTCCATTTCGCCCTTGGAAAGAAGCGCGCGGATGGCTGTGGAGCTGACCGCCGCTCCGTCATGGGAAACCACCGGCGCAACAATGCGGCTCTCTATGCGGCTTTGCAGAAAACAAGCGTCACCGGCGCGGTTTTTTCCGAATCGGAAATCGCTTCCCACCACGACACCAACAGCGCCCAACTGATTTTGGAGATAGGAAACAAACTCTTCCGGTGTCAAATTCCGTATTTCGTCGGTGAAAGAAAGCAGAAAAACGGAATCTATGCCGTAAAGCGTAAAAAGATATTTTTGTGTTTCAAAATCGGTGATTCTTCCCGGTCCGGCCGCAATACTTGCCTTGGGAAGCGTATCAAAGGTAAGCACAGCGGGAACTGCGCCTTTTTCCTTTGCAAAAGATTTCGTTTCCGCAAGAATGGCCTGATGCCCGCGGTGCACGCCGTCAAACAGGCCCATAGCCAGCACATACTTCATTTGGGTACCTCAAAAAAGCTCTTTACTATCCGAATTCCGCCCTCTGCCAAGCCTTCTCCCAAGGCGAGAAAGCCGCCCGGCCCATACACACGGCAAGGCCCAGGGGCTGTTTTTTCTATCTCATACTTGCGCGGTGACAAACCGTTTCGAATTCTTGTCTCGCCTGCTTTTTTTACATAGGCATCGGGCAGGTCAGAAAAAATAGCGTCCGTGGGAAGGGCAAAGGAGTAATCCCCTGCCGCCGCCATTTCCTCCATGGCTTCCAGAGTATAGGCATTTGCAATGGAAAACCGCCCTGCCTGTGTCCTTCGCAAAGAGGACATGACACCCTTTGTGCCTAGTTTGCGCCCTATATCCTCGCATAAAACACGGATATACGTGCCTTTAGAGCAGGAAACGTCAATAAGGAAGTTCTGATTTTCCTCGTCGGCGGAGACCAGCTCTATGTGGTAGATGGTGATTTCCCGCGGGGTCCGTTCCACCGTGACCCCTTTTCGGGCCAGCTCGTATAGCTTCTGCCCCTCCTGCTTGATAGCTGAGTACATGGGCGGAATTTGCTGCTGGGTACCTTGAAAATGCGAAAGAACCGCGGCAATTTCCTCCGCGGTTGCGGTTCTCTCTGATCTGGATAACACCTGTCCGGTGGTATCCCCTGTGTCCGTTTCGATTCCAAGGCGTAAACCGGCCAAATACCTCTTGTCATGGTCGATCATAAACTCCACAGCACGGGTCGCTCTGCCAAAACAGATGGGCAAAAGCCCCGTGGCCATGGGATCTAAGGTTCCCGTATGCCCCACTGTCTTCATTTGGAGCAGCCGCCGGATTTTTCCGACGGCTGTATGGGATGATATTCCTTCGGGCTTGTCCAGCAGAATCAAGCCGCTGGCAGGCCTGCCCATCATCATACGATACCCTCCAGAACTTTTCCAGCTTCGGCCACCATCCGGTCTATGGCCTCAAAGGGCGTGCCTTCGTGTATGGTGCATCCTGCGGCTCGGGCGTGACCGCCTCCGCCAAACACGGCGCATAAAGACGCCGCATTTAAGAGATCCGTCGTCGTTCGAACGGAAATCTTAGTGCTTCCGTCGGTCATCTCATACCCGGTAATACCGACTAAAACGCCCTCGATCTGAGGCGGAATAGAGGAAAAATCGTCGAGATCATCCTCTGTTACCCCTGTTTTGGCGCGCATTTCCTGCGTGATAACCAAGGAAGCAATGCGGCCCTCCCCATCAAACCGCAGGTTCTGGTAGGCCAAACGCTCCATTTCCACACGGGCACGGCGCTTTGTGCTGAAGAAGGTTTTGTTCACTTCGGCAAGGTCAATGCCCTGCTCAATACATGCTGCCGCTTGGCGGTGGGATTCCGCCCGCGTATTGGAATATTTAAAGCAACCCGTATCCGTGGCAATGCCGATATACAAAAGGGTCGCTATTTCCTTGTCAAGTGAAATACCCATGGCGGAAATCAGTGAGAACACAAGCTCTGCCGTCGCCGCCGCCTCCGTATCAATGAGCCGGGTCTTTGCCGACAGGTCATTGTCTTGGTGGTGGTCAATAAGAAAATCAATTCTATCTGCGAAATGTTTCGCTTGGGCCGGCAGCTGTGAATAGGACGAAATATCCGCTGTTATAATATATTTTCCCTCATAGTCCTCCGGGCAGACGTAGGGCGCAAAATAAGGCATCAGCTTGGGCGAAACCTCGACATTTTCCATCAGATAGGCTTGTTT
>DUUG01000316.1 GCA_012841675.1 Clostridiales bacterium | reverse complement strand
GAAATTTGATTAAGGTGGCCTATTTTTTTACCGGTATGTGGTACAATTTTAGAGTAACATTAACACATATCTTCCCTTGTGCCTTTCTGGATGCGGTGCACATAGCCGTAAGCACGAATGGATTCCGGCAGAACAGCAAGCCCCGTTTCTTCCAAAGTCTCCCGAACAAGCGCTTCTTCATGGCATTCCCCCGGTTCGATGCCGCCGCCCGGAAACTTGTAGTAGTTAAATTTTTTGGCATGAACCATGGCGATTTTTCCTTGGCGGATGATAATCCCCCGAACGGAGGGCCTTCTAAAAACCGTGCCATTTGCATTATAATTTTTCAAATCCAGCTCAAATAGAAGCCGCATGGTGTCCTCCGTATGGAAGCCGGTGCAGAATTCTGCACCGGCTTTTCAATACCTTACAGTTTATCGATGGCTTTGGTTTTAACGTCGGTGATATAGTAAACCCGCTCGCCCACAGGTTCGTCGCTGTTAGGAAGATCAGGCGTATGGGGATAAATCTCATTGTTGGGCAGGTATCTGGCAGGCTTTGTGCGGAATATCAGCCGCTCCACCCGGTTTACCTTCTGCACCATGCGGGCAAACCCTTTCACATCATGCTGCTCTCCATCTAAGAAAAGGTGGAACTGGTTTTCATAGCAGTCAATCCGGATGGTCATCGTGTGCCATCCAATGGCACTGGGCAGTTGGAACGCCGTATGCGTGTTCGACCCATACCGGACATAGACCTTGCCCTCTTTAATGCTGATGCGGCAGGCGACAATGCCGGTTTCATCGGCAAGCTCTACCTCCAGGGCTTCTTTATACCGTCCGCCGACCATAAAGCGGAAAGAAACCTCCGCCTTTTGCTCTGACGGGAAGATTCGCATGGCCCGGGCATAGTCGCAGGGGTCTTTATCGGCAATGCGCAGACAAGTGGTGCCGTCGTGCAGTTTAATGGCGCGGACGGGCGACCAAACGGTGCTATAAATGTTCCAATTCTTTACGTAGGTGCCGACACTTTCGGCGAAATTCTCGTCAATATGCTTATCCTCTACCCGGCGAATGGGCACAGGCACACGAGTTACGGCAATATCTTCTTTATTGACGCTGTGGCAAAGCCATAAGGCATCCTTCGGATACTCGGCATGGCCTTCGCTAATGCCGCGGATGTACTGGGGCCCGAAATCCTTGTAGGTTCCCTCATACCGACGGGGCGGCACCTCGCCAAACACGACGGCCATATCGTCAAAAGCAATGCCATCGTCGGAAGTTACGACAACCAGCGGATACCGGTGTTCGCTTGCCAGACTATTGACATAGGCAATGGCATACCGGCCGTCGCTTGTTTTCTGCCCCCAGCTTTTGGCACCGGATGTGGCAAAGCTAGGCTCGCTTTTGATAACCCAAGTTTCACCGCCGTCGTCGCTTCGGCCGACGGTGCCCTGTTTCCAAAGGCCGATAATAGTCTGCTCGTCAATATGGTACCAGCAGAAGGAGGAAGCCGACTCAAAGGGCACGTTTTCCATGTTGCCGCCCTGTCCCATATAGCGGTTTTTCGGCGTTTTAATATGAATCAGCGGATCCATATCCCCATGCTCTTCCGCCCACTGCTGTGTTACCAGCCGATCGGCCAACAGAGCATCGCAGGCGGCGACAAATCCCTTGTCCTCCGCATGCTTGTAGTACGGGAATGGGAGTTTATCCTCTGTCCAGCCGGAATAGTCCAGATACCGGATAAAGTAGATGGGGCCAAAAGAACCGTCCTCGTAAATTTCACGCACAGCCCGGCCCATACCATAGTTGACCCAAGGGCAAACGTTGTGATTCGGCGCATGGCCGTAAAACCCGGTCACAAGCAGGCGGTCATCGGGCGAATGGTAGAAGGCCATGCGCTGGTGCATGAAGCCTTCCTTTTCCTCGGGCACTTCGATAACGGTGCCATCGGCGCAATGGTAGCTTCCGGCCGGTATTTTTACCACGGGGAAAGACACCTTGGGCGTTTCCCATGTAATGCCGTCTTTAGAACGGGCTACAAAGGAACAGCCGCCGCCCGTATGCTCATGCGCGGGGTTGCTTAAATACTGCAGATAGAACATCCCCCGCCAGAATGTCAGCATAGGACCGTGGTTATACGTATTGCCTACGTTTTCCGCCCACTCCGGATGGGCGCGGTTGGCCCGCATGACCTGATAGTTGGAAGCACCAATGGCATGGCGAAGACCGCCGTCGTGCAGCGACATCCGGGCAAATTCATTTCCCTTGTAGTAGGGTGTCTGTCCTTTCATGGTAGTACCTCTTTTCTTTGGATTTATCTGGTGAACATGGCAAAAAACGATCTTCTATGTCTTCCCTGCGTTTAACAGAGCTTGACGTTTTCTTCGCCTAATAGCCGAACCATTTCATCCAGCAGGCGCTGATCCTCTGAAACCCATAAACCCCGGTTGGCGGCTTGCTTTTTCCCTGTGGAGGGGTAATATAAAATCACAGGAATATCTCCCGGGAACATCAAAAACACACCGCACAGACGATTTAAAAGCTTTTCTTCCTCGTTGTATATCCGCAGATACAGCTTCCTCTGCTTTTCTTTGCCTTCGGGGGCGCAGGCTGCAAAGGACTGCTCTCTCCCTTCCCCTGCCGTTCCATTGGATGCTCTTTGCTGAGCTTCTTCTGGGCGGGGCAAGGTTTCTTCCGAAGGCGTATCGTATATAACACTTTCCTGATAAGAGCCTTGGCTGCGCTTGGAAAAACGAGGACGAAGGGGCGGTTCTGTCATGCCCGGCAAACGCACCTCATCACAGATGAGCTTGGGGGCTTCGTTCTCCCGCATGCTGACCCGGCCATAGGCAATCACCGGATTGTCCTGCCGGATGTATCCGCCACAGCGCACCAAAACCGTGGGGAAAACGAGAATTTCCATGCTGCCTGTCACGTCTTCTATGGTGGCAAAGACCATATCCTCATTCTTTTTTGTAGTTTTAAACTTCATCTGCGTAATCATTCCGCCGATTAAAACGTAATCCCCGTCGGAAACCAAAGGTTCTGCCTCTGTTTCCGCCACCATCTCGTCTTCTCCGGCTGTGTTAGAGCCGAGTATGTCCCGAATGGGAATGGCGCCTGCTTTGCGGAAAGATTCTAAGTGTTCGTCCAACGGGTGGCCGGATAGGTAAAGCCCTATGGTTTCCCGTTCCATGGCCAGCCGTTCTTTTAAGGGAAATTCTTCAATGTTCGGCGGCGTCGGCTCTACCTCTGCCACTTCCTCCTCGCCGAACAAGTTATACTGCCCTTCCAGCACGCTGGACTGGTGACGGGTCTCGGTTTCCACGATGCCTTCAAACATCAAAAGCATCTGGGAGCGATACAAGCCAAATCCATCGCAAGCGCCGCATCGGATTAGGCTTTCCGCCGCCCGGCGGTTAAAGTCATAACGGCTCATCCGGCGGCAAAAATCAACAAAGCTTTTAAACGGACCCTTCTCCCGCTCCATTATCAAATCGTGAATCAGCTTATGCCCGACGTTTTTGACAGCCGCCAGCCCAAACCGAATATCGTTCCCCTCGCTGATAAACACATCCTCGGAATAGTTCACATCCGGCGGCAAAACGCGTATGCCAAGGATTTTACACTGGGCGATATACTCCGCCACCTTGCCTGCGTCGCCCAAAACAGAGCTTAAAAGCGCGCCCATGTACTCTTGAGGGTAGTGGCATTTTAAGTAGGCCGTCTGATACGTCACCACCGCATAGGCCGCCGCATGGGCCTTGGGAAAGGCATAGTTGGCAAACTCTAACAGCTCGTCAAACAGGGCGTTTGCCGTTTTTTCGTCTAGCCCGTTGGCCAAACAGCCCACAAGCCCCGGCACTTCCGGATTGCCGTAGATAAAAGCACGGCGCTCCTGCTCCATAACGTCCATCTTCTTCTTGCTCATGGCACGGCGCACTACATCGGCACGTCCTAAAGAGTATCCCGCTACTCGGCGGCAGATCTCCATAACCTGCTCCTGGTACACGATACAGCCGTAGGTAACTTCCAAAATGGATCGCAAAATGGGATGGCGGTATTGTACCTGATCGGGGTGGTGTTTTCCCTTGATAAACCGGGGAATGGAATCCATAGGCCCCGGCCGGTACAGAGCAACAATAGCCGTAATATCCTCAAGGGAATGAGGTTCAAGGCCGGTGACAACGCTTGTCATGCCCGTACTTTCCAGCTGAAACACGCCGCTTGTATGCCCGGCCGCCAGCATAGCATACGTTGCCTCGTCATCGTCGGGAATATCTTCGATGGAAAAATCGGGGGTTTTCCGGCGCACCAGCGCCACCGCGTCTTCAATAACGGTTAAGTTGCGAAGCCCCAGAAAGTCCATCTTCACAAGGCCGATTTCCTCCAGCATGGTCATGGTAAACTGGGTTACCACGCCCTCGCCGTTTTTGCCCAGTGCCAACGGCACATACTCGTACACCGGCTTGTCCGTTATGACGACACCGGCGGCATGGGTGGAAATATTTCTGGGCATACCTTCCACGCCCCTTGCCATATCCAGCAAGCGGCGGACCGTATCGTCATTTTCGTATAATTCCTTCAGCTTGGCAGACTGCTGTATCGCTTCGTCCAGCGTAATGTTAAGCACTCGAGGGACAAGCTTGGCAATCATGTCTGCCTGGGCGTAGGGCAGATCCATGGCGCGCGCCACATCGCGGATAGCGGCTCGGGCGGCCATGGTGCCAAAGGTGATAATCTGTGTCACCCGGTCGGCGCCGTATTTCTCTGTCACATAGTCGATGACCTCGCTGCGGCGTTCAGGGTGAAAATCGATATCAAAGTCTGGCATGGAAATGCGCTCGGGATTTAAAAACCGCTCAAAATACAGCTTGTATTTCACCGGGCAAAGCCCCGTAATGCCAAGACAATACGCCGCCAAACTTCCGGCACCGCTTCCTCGCCCCGGGCCGACGGCAATGCCGCTATTTTTGGCAAAGCGGACATAGTCGGCCACAATCAGGAAATAATCGGCAAAGCCCATGGAAATAATGATCTTAAGCTCGTAATCCAGCCGGTCTATATGCTCCTGCGTCGGGTTTTCGTACCGGCGGGCAAGCCCTTCAAAGCAGAGCTTTGTTAAGTAGGCACCGGCATCTTCCTCCCCTTCCGGCAAAGGAAATTTGGGCAAAACATAGCCGTTAAAAGGCATCGTAACATGGCAGCGCTCGGCGATTTTTATTGTGTTTTCCAGCGCTTCCGGATGGTCGGGAAAAAGCTCTGCCATTTCCTCTTCCGATTTTATGTAAAACTCTTCCGTTTCAAAACGCATCCGGTCGGTGTCGTTAATCGTTTTGTTGGTTTGAATGCAAAGCAAAATATCGTGCAGCTCTGCGTCCTGTTTGGTCAAATAGTGGGCATCGTTGGTGGCAACCAGCGGCAAATCCAACTCTTTTGACAGGGCAAAAAGCCCCCGGTTTACGCGCTTTTGCTCGGGTATGCCGTGGTCCTGCACCTCTAGGTAGACATTTTCCTTGCCGAATATGTCGCAAAGCAATAGTGCCTCGGCTTTCGCCCCTTCCATATCCCCTGCCAAGATCCGCTGGGGAATTCGCCCTGCCAGACAAGCGGAAAGGCAAATAAGCCCCTTGGCATATTTGCGCAAAAGCTCCTCATCCACTCTTGGCTTGCCGTAAAAACCTTCCGTGTAGGCAAAGCTGACCAGCCGCATAAGGTTGTGATACCCCTCGTTGTCTTTACAGAGGAGCAGAAGGTGAGTGGGATTCCGGTCAAGCTCGGGCACCTTGTCGAATCTGGTGCGTGAGGCAAAATACACCTCACAGCCAATAAGGGGCTTTATGCCGGCTTCCGTGGCCGCCTTATAAAACTCGTAAACCCCAAACATGGAGCCATGATCCGTAATGGCAACGGCCGGCTGCCCTAGTTCCTTCACACGGGCGCATAAATCCTTAATACGGCAGGCGCCGTCTAACAGGCTATATTCCGTATGTACGTGCAAATGTGCAAATCCGGCCATGCAACTACTCCTTTCTTCCCCATTATTCCTTTGATTGGCCTAGGGCTTCCTTGGCTATTTTCATAAGCTTTGTCAAACGGTGATTGAGACCCGATTTGGTAAGCGGCGGATCTGCCATTTTTGCAAGGGCAGAGAGCGACTCATCCGGGTATTGCAACCGAAGGTGCGCCGCCTCCTGCAGAGGTGGAGACAGTGACTCCAACGGAAATTTATCCAGATACGCCCGGATGATTTCTGCCTGCGATTGCCCCGTTTCCACAGAACGAAGCAAATTGGCCGTTTCGCAATTTACTTTGCGGTTAATATGGTTGCGGACATCTTTGATAACTTTCGCTTCCATAAGAGTAAGCACCGCCCGATGGGCGCCGATCATAGTCAAAAAAGCTTCAATTTGTTCGCTTTCTTTAAAATATATCACGCTTGACGAACGACGCAGCATCTGCTTGGCGGAAAATCCCATCTCTCCCAGCAATGCCATAAACTCGCGGCCTAACGCTCGATGGGGCGTGGTAATTTCCAGATAATAATCCCTTTCCGGGTCGGAAATATACCCGCCCGTCAAAAAGACACCGCGCAAAAACGCCATCCGGCAGCAATCTTCTTCCATATGCCAATTGTGTAAATGCAATACCACCTGCTTGTCCGGTTCGTAGCCAAATAAGGAAAACAGGCCATGCAGGGTAGGCTCGTCCGTTAGGGAAAGGGTTATTTTCCCTTGACCCGCCGGGGATTTTTCAAATGGCAGCCGGGATAAACCAAGCCCTTCCAGCCCTTTTCGCTGCAAAACCCGCCGACCTAGCGCGTCAATCCGTGGGGGCAGCTTGGCCGTGCCGGTTACCACGCGGATTTCCTTGGCAGAAAACACCGTTGCAAATAACAAAAGGCCATACAGCTCTGCCAGAGCGCAGCAGTCTTTCGAAAGTGCTATCTGGCATAGCTGGTTTTTCACATCGCCTGAAAACGACATCCTCGATCCCCTTTCCGTAACTGCTTGCCGGAAAAGCAGGTATAAGGAAATATTTCAACATAAGATAAAACTGTCCACTGCCGGCATGCTAAAACCCAAGCCGCCGCACTTCACAGTGCATCTCCACACCAAACCGGGACAGTACGGCTTCCTTGACTCGTTCAATAAGCCGCAGCACGTCATCTGCCGTGGCATTGCCCATATTGACGATAAAATTGGCGTGTTTGGGGGAAACCATGGCACCCCCTTCGGAGATGCCACGCAAGCCGCAATCATCAATCAGCTTCCCGGCAAAGTGTCCCGGCGGCCGCTTGAACATACTTCCGGCACTGGGAAGCTCTAAGGGTTGGCTTGCCTTTCTCTTTTCCCACAATTCATGCATATGCGCAAACGAGGCTTCCGAATCTCCTTGCTTGAGAGAAAAAACCGTTTCAAGCAAAAAGCAATCTCGGTTTTGCAGGAAAAAACTGTTTCTGTAGGCAAAGGCATGCTCATCCGCCTTGAGAGTGCGAAGCTCGCCGCAAGCCGTCGCATAGCGGCTTTCAAGCACCACCTGAGACATCTCCCCGCCGTAGGCGCCGGCGTTCATGCAGACGCCGCCCCCAACCGTTCCGGGGATTCCATGGGCAAATTCAAGCCCAGCTAAAGAAGCCTTCGCCGCGGCCACGGCAATCCGACCCAGCGGATTGCCGGCTCCGGCTGTCAGCTTCGTGTCTTCTATGGTAAGAGTGTTAAGGCCGCTTGTTTTAATGATAATTCCGTCAAACCCGCGGTCGGAAACCAAAAGGTTCGAGCCGCCGCCCATGACAAAATAGGAAGTGCCCGTTTCGTTTAGTAACTGCAGCACCTCGGCGACACTTTCCATGGACTGCGGCAAAACCATGGCGACACAGGGGCCGCCAATGCGAAAAGTGGTATGAGGGGCTAATACTTCGTCCGGAAAAAATGCATCGGACGGCAGTATTTGAGACAGCTTTTGTAAAAGCTCCTTGCTAGGACGCATGATATTCCTTCCTTCCTGCGACCGTTACCGTTGAATCGGCCCCGGTACAAAATCCGGCGTAGTGGTTTCCTCCGGCGGAGTTGTACCGCCGGTGCCGGGTTCGTTGGTTTCCGGCGGCTGGCTGTCGCTTTCATCCGTTTCCGGCGGCGCAGTTGTCACCGGCGTTTCATGCGTATGCACCGTACAAGAGCCCTCAATGGCGTGGCCTGTTCTGCTGATAGCGGGATAATACCGCTGCAGGATGGCTTCGGATAAGGCACCGGGCAAATGCACCATATAGTGTTCGTCTTCCACCACCACGTTGGGCAGCGCAAAATACCGGTAATATGCCGGATACGCCTTGCGCTCAACCGTTTCTTCCGGGCAGTAGGAATTGGCTACATCGCCGGATTCCGTACAGACGTCCACAAATACGTGCTTATTACATACAGTCACCGGTGCATCCCCCGGGAAAAACTTGCCATAGGCAACGCGGCGGCCGCGCGAGTCCGCCTGACAGGCTGCCGTCGGAATCATGCCGCTGTCTAAGCAATAGGCATGGGTTTCCAGTTCCGTCGGCTCGGGGAAAGCAGCCGGCGCTTTGTCCTCATGCAGAATATCCATAACCTTCTTCCAAGTAGCGAGAGAGGGGTTATAGGAAATGCCGGAGATTTCCTTGTTGATGTCAAAACCAAACCAAACGCCGCCTACATAATACGGCGTGAATCCGATAAACCAGCGGTCATAATCACTGGAGGTCGTACCGGTTTTACCTGCCGTGGAAAAGCCGGAAATGCGGCCGGAAGTGCCCGTACCGCTTCTCATAACGCTTTCCAGCATAGACCGCATGTAATAGGACGTCTGCGGAGAGATAGCAATGCGATCTGTGTTAGTTTTGTCAAGCAGAACGGCTCCTTCGCTGTCCAAAACGCGGAAATAGGTGCTGGGTTCTCTGTAAATGCCGCTGTTTAGGAACGGCACATACGCCGCCGTCATCTCAAGCAACGAAACACCCCGGTTTGTACCGCCCAGAGCCAAAGCAGAATAGCCAATTTCGGTTTCCGTCAAGGAGAGTCCCATGTTCTTTGTGGCAAAATCATAGGACGTTTGCGGCGTTATCAGATCCAAAACGCGCACCGCCACCGTATTTAAAGAACGGGCCACCGCATCCGTTGCCGTTACCAGCCCCGTATATCGGCGGTTGCTGTTGACCGGCCAAACAGCCAAATCCGTCATATCCCCGGTAACCTGTTCTGGATCTATCAAAATGCCTGTTTTGGAATTGATCAACATAGGGGGCGAATCGTCAAATATGGTATATGGCGTTATGCGCCTGTATTCCAACGCCGGCGCATACACCGTAACCGGTTTAATGGCCGAACCCACCTGTCGGCGCGATACGGCACGATTTAAAACACGGTTGCCATATTTTTCGCCAATGCCTCCCACCACGCCTAAAAGATTTCCTTCCGGCGAGAGAACAACCATAGCGGCTTCCGGCTGGGTTGTTCCCTTCATAATCGGGAAATTGCTTCGATCGGAGAAAACCTGCTCCATAGCCGCCTGCACCTTGGGGTCAATGGTCGCTTCAATTTGCAGCCCGCCGGAATAGAGCAGCTTGTAGCATACAGCTTCACTGTAATTATATTCCTTCTTTAGGTCGGAAATGATTTGGTTAATCAGCAGATCCACGAAATACGACCGGATTTCGTCTTTGGT
>DUUG01000315.1 GCA_012841675.1 Clostridiales bacterium | reverse complement strand
TGCCGCCGTTTTGGGCGTATGTAAGCAGTTTTGCCTTTACCTCATCCTCAATAGCAGCCACATTGGGCAAAATCAGCATGCCAAAACGAGCCAGCTCGTCATCCGTTAGGGACAACAGGTGGTGAGACATCAAAATTTCCGCCGAATACTGGTTTTCCTGTGCGGCAAACAAGCTTCCTCTGACTGCGCCGGTTACAGGACAGCCGTAGGCGGTGAACAGATTCTTCTTGTTATGGTAGAATGCTTTGGTGGAGTATACAATGCCGACCTGGGCGTGGGGCTTTGCCCGATGGCATATGTCTTCCCTCTCTCGGCAGAAAGCCGCCAGCTTTTCCCAGATGGGTATAGCCCATTCCTGCACGGTGCCAACCTTTTGGGCGTTGTAGAATTGGAAGCCGCCGCCTTGGGCGATAACGACTGCCGCTTCCTGACAAAGCTGCGGCAGGGTTTTGATACAGTGGTAGCCGTGCTGGATATTGAAGCCCCAAGCCATTAAATCCCACGGCTTCCCTTGACGCACCAAACAAGCCGCTTCAAACCGGGCGGTATTGACGCTGTTTTGCGGAGAGTAGTCGCCGGAGATAAAATCAAGGGGCAATGTAACTTCTTCCGGCGCAAAGGAGGTGTACATCCAGTTGGATGCAACCTCAAACGAGGGCGCTTTTTCCTTCACAATGGATATGTACCTTGCCACATAATCCCGGAACCCCTGCCGGCAGAAATCGAGAAAATCGTCATACCCTTCTTCATTTGATTTCGGAGGCTTTTTGCCCGTCTTGGCATAGTAGGCGTTTTGCGCGTGTTCGGAATAGTCCGGCATAACGGCCCAGCAGTCGCCGTCAATCCATACGCCGTCTAAATCGTATTCTGTCGCCATTTCCACAAGTTGAGGCCCCAGAAGCTTCTCCACATACGGGCCGAACACGGAGGTTTTCTCCTTGGATGGCTCGCCCTTTTCATTGACGGCTGCCCACGATGGGTTATGTTCGATTGCCAGATTGTCCCATACGCCGGAATGATGCGCATAAAGAGAAATACCGCGTTTGGCAGTCTCCTCGCGCCACATTTTTAAAATATCGGCCACAATCTCTTTCGCCTGGTATCCGACTTTCGTCGGGTAACTGGTGGCTCCGTTATGGCCCTTCGTATCGCATTGAACATAGTCGGGTCGAACGGCATCTAACATACGACCGATTACTTCCGGAGCGCAGTTTTCGCCAATCCCTGTTTGGTCTTTTCCGGCGTGAAAGTCAAAGTGCATGCCTAGAAAGCTTTCGCTTCGCTTTTTCCTGTCCATCGAATACCCCCTATGCTTCCATATTAAGGCAATTGTATATGGATTGTCTTCCTTTGTCAATCTTCTGAAAATGCATTATAAAGTCGCATACGGGGGCGAAAACGTTATGAAAACAAGCAACTTAACCAGCTTCGGTCAGGTTGCTTGTTCGGAAAATCATAGAAGAATGGAAAACGCTAAAACATGCCAAAGAGAGTTTCTGGCCATTCTAGCTTACAAGCCATTTTTCAGCCGTATGTAATCCCGGGCAATTTTTAAATCCTCAACGGCTTCGTCCGCCAGGCAAGGAGCCGACCTTTCCCCTCTGACAGCCGCAAGGAAATTGATCGCCTGCTTTCTCATAGCATGGACTCTTGGCATGACAGGCAGCGTAAGAGTAGGCACATCTTTGGAATTATCTCTCATCACCGTCACAATGCCGGCCTGCTGTGATGCCAAAGGCGCCGGAAGCTCCACCTTGATATACCCACGTTCGAAAGCAATAAGGTAGGTTTCCTGCCAGTCAAGAGTTGTTTGAAAGGGGGCCATTTCAAGGGTGCCGCATACTCCGCTTTGGCTTTCTACCGCCATTAAAACGCCACTTTTCTCTGCATAGGTAACCTTGTAAGGTTCGCCTAGGAGAAACCGCATGGCATTGACCTGATGGATATAGTAGTTTACAAAATCATTGTATTCGCGCCCGTTTTTTTTATCAAAATATTCCGGCAAAGGCTCATGTTGCAAAGGCGGATAGGGTTCATCGCTTCCTATAACGCCATACCCTCCCCCACCTATCCATTCCCCCGGTGGCATTGTAATCCTGACAAGCCGGAGTCTGCCGTATTCCCCGGTAGTCTTCCACTCATCCACCAGCTTCTTTGCATATTCCATGGCCGGATCGGATCTTTTGTGGTAGCCCACCATATATAGCACATTGTTTTCTTTGGCAAGCATGGCAAAGCGTTCCCCTGTTTCGACCGAGACTGCAATGGGCTTTTCGGTGAACAAAGCTACCCCTGCCCTTAGTATGTCAGGCACGATATTCATATGGTTGCTATAAGGCTGAGCCGCGATAATAGCATCTACGTCGCTTTTGGCAAGCAGTTCCTTATGATTTTCATAAACCTCAGGTATGCCATATCTACGGGCAATATTTTCGGCCAGCTTCTTTCTTGGTTCCGCCAAAGCTGTTATCTCACATAGGTCGGTCAATGTGGCATAATTGGACAAATGGGCCTTCTGTCCCATAAAGCCTGCTCCCACAAAGCCGATTTTCATCTTCCTTGCCATCAAAATGCCCCCTTTGTTTATCGTTTCACGCCTTCAAACAGAAAAAGGCCTTCTTTGCCCGGGGCGACTATATCCAAAACGCCATCGCCATTGATGTCGCCTACCCAGAAGTAGATCCCCACTCCGGAAGCCTCCCCTGCCGGGCCATAATCTATAACATGTTTTTCGAAGGCTCCGCCGTTTATCTTGAAATAATAGATTCCCGCCGGATCATTGTCCCCCGGGTCATTGCCGCAGTGAGCCCTATATCGTTTGCCGGTGAGAAGCTCAAGTTCCCCGTCTCCGTCCATATCCACCAGCACCATGTCATGATACTGGGCGACCGTATTGTCAATGTCATGCTTTATCCAGCTTCTGGCACCATCAGGCCCCATAACCTGCTCGTACCACGCAAGGCCATAACTGTGGGCATGCCCGGCGATTATATCCATCAGGCCGTTTCCGGTGACATCATGGGCTAAAATGGGCACACTGGCATCCCAGCCAAGGTCATATTCCTCGTGAAATACCCACGGGCCCTGGAATGGATCCTCCGGCTGCTCTAGCCAACCTCTCGCCAACAGGATATCTACCCTGCCATCCCCATTTATGTCGCCAAAGCCCATTCCATGGCCGCTTGGGTTCTTGCCGATAACGAACTTTTCAAATTTTCCCGTGCCCTTTCCGGTTTCATCAGTCAGCAGCTTAAAGAAACTTTGGGGCTGTCCCGGTGTATTGGGAAAAATTTCAGGCACTCCACAGCCATCAATGTCGAAAAACCGGATGGTTTCAATGTTTCCGCACCACGCAATGTCATGCACCTTCCACAGGCCGTTATTTTTAGGGTTCTCTCTCCAGCGCAAGGTCTCTCCCCACCAGCCGCCGGTTATAATGTCCATATAGCCGTCACCATTGACATCCATGCCGAAGTCGGAAAAGTCATCGTAGTACTCGCCTTCCTGCCTTACATCACAAATCTTGTGTTTTTGTGTGAAGTCGGGTCCTTCGTACCAGTATTCGCCGCAGACAATGTCTAAATGCCCGTCATTGTTTACGTCAAAAACCCATGCCGCTTCGTAAGATACATTGTCAATGCGCCTCTTTTTGAATTCCACTACCATAACCCCCTAGCATTTTTCCAAGTTCGCTACACTACCATATTGACCAATAACATGGATTTCCTAACTGCTTCGATTATAATATACCTCAGCATGTTACTATTTTTCAAGGGTATTCCGCAAGGTAACAGACAAAAGCCCCAGCCAGTAGATGCATAAGCATAGACGGAACCTATGACGATGCACATGCAACGTTTCTTTATGTAAAAAACCTTGGCAAATGCGCTTTGTTGGCATAAAGCAGCTCATCGGCAAGGGCAACGAGTTCGCTAAAATCGGCTGTTCCGCTAGCCGGATCTAGGCTTAAAGCTTCCACGAATACATCACGGTCTCCGGTCAGAGCTGCTTGCACTGTTAGCCCGTGAACATCAGAATGCAAACGGCAAAGCGATCCCACCGAGCCGGGCAGTTCCCCTGAGTAAGTAGGTTGGATTCCATCTGCCGTGATGGTGGCAAAGGTTTCGACAACGCGCCCTTCCGGAATGTTTGCAATCTGCCCTTGGTTAGGCATATTGACAATTGTAGTTACGCTCTTTTTCGAGATAATGGCTCTGATTATAGAAGACATTTCTTCGCCCGAGCGCTTCCAAGTTACTTGTTCTTCTCCGGAGACAATCCTTTTTATCCTGCGCAATCCCTCCCCTTTCATTCGCATACGATGATCCACAGTGGTTTTTTTGACGCCATATTTCATTGCGTAGCCATTTCTAATGTTGCAGAGG
>DUUG01000314.1 GCA_012841675.1 Clostridiales bacterium | reverse complement strand
TGCGGCGGTGGCGCAAGCGGCTCGAAATTCCGGCGTTGCAAGGGTGTAATGTGATACACTTTACAGAGCGAAAAAGGAGAGAGATATCGGCAATGGAAAATACAAGGCGCATGCGACCCCATTATCGAGCGAAAACTATGGCTTGGCGAGCGGCGTTTTTTGCGCTTATGCTTTGCGTATGTATGTGCGTGTTTTACGTACCGGTGCGGGCTGAATATATCGGTATCTCCGATCCGACTGACGTTCCCGAACCGGAAGCGAAGGCCACCTATGTTTTAGAAACGACCACCGGGATTTGCATTTACGGGAAAAATGCGGAGGAGCGGCTTTATCCGGCCAGCACGACCAAGCTGATGACGGCGCTTTTAATTGTGGAAGAAGGCAATCTTTCCGATGTGGTTACGTTTTCGGCCCATGCCGTCAACAGTATTCCCTATGATTCCATGCACATCTCCATCCAGCCCGGAGAACAACTTACCTTAGACCAGGTGCTCCATGCTATTTTGATCCAGTCCGCCAATGAAGCGTGTATGGGCGCGGCGGAGCATATTTTCGGATCCGTGGAAGCGTTTGTGGCACGGATGAATGAGCGTGCGACGGAGCTTGGCGCGGCTGATACGCATTTTACCAATCCCCATGGGCTCCATGACGAGCAGCATTATACCACCTCTAGGGATTTGGCGCTGATTATGCAGGAGGTTATGAAGAATGAAACCCTCCGCGCCGTTATGTCCAAAGCGACGTATACCATTCCGCCTACCAATAAGACTGATAAACCGCGGTATTTGACTAATTCCAATCGTTTAATCCATCAAAACGGGCAATATTATAACGAAAATATCATCTGCGGCAAAACAGGCTTTACAACTCCCGCCGGCAACACCCTTGTTACTTATGGGGAAGTCAACGGTCTTTCTTTTATTATTGTCATTATGAAGGCAGGACAGGGGAAGACTTTCCAATCAACAAGCACTTTAATCGATTATTTCGAAAAATCTCTGCAAATCGTCACCGTAGCCAATGTGTTCGACTACGCGGCAGCCGTCCCGTCCGCAAATGGAGAGCTTGTCTATTTACAGCCGAAGGAAGGGTTTACGCTGCTTTCCTATCGGGACGATCCCATGACCGATCTGCGCACGGAGTATTCGATTCCCGACATGATTACTGAGCCGGTGCGTGAGGGGACACCCCTTGGAACCATTTCCGTATACTCCGGCGACCGTTTAGTCGGAAAGACGGAGATGGTGGCCAGGGCGGACTATGGATTGGAAGCTCCGGTCGTGCAGACTACCGGCGAAATTTCCACAACGCCTGTCACCACAGAGGCGGAAGTGCCGCGAGGCGGCGGGATGGCGCAGCTGTTCCGATTTGTGCTGATTGCCGGCGGAGTGGTACTCGCTTGCTTTGTATTATATCTGGTGGTTGCCATGATTTCTGCTTCCAGGTATCGCAAGCGGTGCAAACGGATAAAAAATCACTTATATATACGCGAAAGGAATGGAAGCGGGTATGATAAGCTATAGGGTCCGGAGTCAACGCAAGGTTCGTTTGGAGTCCGCCCTATTTGGGGTATTGGGATTGGCCGCCGGTATTGTTCGGTATTTCCATCTAAGCACCGGCTTTGAACCGGCGGACGACCCGGAAATTGCCGGACTTGCCATACCCGGGAACGTGTATGGGATGCTGATCACTACGGTTTCTGTTCTGGTATGCGTTTACCTGCTGCTTTCCTATGCCGTCAGTCGTTTCGGATCCGACAAAGCTAAAGGCGATTTGCTTGTGCCGGGAAGAATCAATGGAAAGGCGCGGGCGTTCCTGCTGGCGTCTGCTATTACGGCGTTTTTCGGAGCAACTCTCCAGATGATTGATTCTTTTGCACGGTTTTCCGTCTGGGGCATTCTGACCAGCGGGCTTTTGTTCGGGGCCGGTGCTTCCGCGGTCGTAACGGCACGGTATATGGGGCAGCGCGCCCGGGGCGAAAACATAGGGCCGCCGAATGTGCTGCTTGCGGTGTTTTGGGCGTGCGCATGGCTAGTGGATTTATATCAGAGCGTGTCGAGAAAACCTACGCTTTTGCAGTATGTTTTCCCAGTTTTAGGCGTTATAACGCTTGTTCTTGTTTTCTATGTGTCAGCCGGCTATGTGTTTGCCCGGGCTAAACTGCCGGCGGTGCTCTGTGCCATGAAGGCGCTTCTCTTTTTTGGGCCGATGAACATTGTCGGAGAAGGCTTATATGCTTGGAAGGAAGGCATACTTTTTACAAGAGCCGGCCTGTTTTCCGTTGTGCGGCCGGGCGTGTTTCTTCTTTACGGCGTGTTTTTTGCCATAGGAATCCTCTGTCTTTTGCGGCCGAATTTAGTGGCCGCTTCCACCGATTCGCAAGCGGAAGAGCCATTAGCCATTTCGGCGGAAGAACCGCAGGTCGAGCCGGATATAAAAAGCGAGCCGGAAGCATAGTTTCCATCGTATTGTCATACATTGCATGATTTAAGATTATAATGATTAATAAAAGCTGCTCTTTCACCGTTACCCCCAGGGTTGCGGCAAAGAGCAGTCTTTTCCCGTTGTTAAAAATAAGGAGGGATGGTTTTGTGAAATCCCTATGCCGGACCATTTTAGATATGCCGGAGTTCACCGGACTAAGAAACCGTTTGGAAGGCTCGGGCGGAGTGACCATGGTATGTGGCGTTCCACCTACGTTTCGTGCCATTTTAGCCGCGGCCATCCGGCGGGAAACGGGCCGGTTTACGGCGGTGCTATGTCCCACAGATGCGGTTGCTACGGCCATCGCAGGGGATATTTCCTTCTTTTCCGGGCTCGAATGCGCCGTTTTGCCAAGCCGAGAGCCGGTTTTTTATCCGGTGGAAGGGATTTCCCGCCCCTTTGAGCAACAGAGGTTGGCCGTTTTTCACCAGATTCTGCAAGGCCAAGCCGGATTTCTCATCGGCACGCCGGAGAGTATCATGCTTCGCACCATACCGCCGGCTTTGCTAAAAGAGTCTATCATCACGCTAACGCTGAATGCAGATTATGCCATGGAGGAACTGATTGACAAGCTTGTCACCATGGGCTATCGCCGGGCGGAACAGGTGGAAGGGGCGGGGCAGTTTGCCCGTCGCGGCGGCATTCTCGACGTTTTCCCCGTGCAGATGAGCCAGCCAGTTCGAATGGAGTTTTTTGGCGACACGCTGGATGCCATGGGAGTGTTTAATCCCATCTCACAGCGGCGGACGGATAATCTGCGCCGGGTGGAAATTTTGCCGGCAGGCGAGGTGGTTCCTGCCATGGCGCCGGGCGGCCTTGCCGAGTTGGCGCAAAAAGTGAACGGTCTTGCCAAGGGGCGCAAGGCCCATTTGCCGCCGCGGTTTTTGGAAACCATTGCGGCGGATGTGGCCGCCTTAGAGTCGAACACAAGCCTTACGGCGGCAGACCGGTATTTGCCGCTGATATACCCCGAATTTGCCAGTGCGCTAGATTATCTACCGGAGGATGCGGTTTTTATCTTGGATGACGGAGCGCGCGTGCAGGAAGGTGTGCGCAGATTGGAACGAAGCTGGCTGGAAGAGCAGAAGCGTTTGCTGGAAACAGGGCTTCTGGCCGGCAAAATGACGGAAATATATCTGTCAAGCGATGAACTTTACAGAGTGTTATCTGCCCGGAATACTATCTTGACCGAGCATTTGGCCACCCAGAACAGCGAAATGCGGCTAAAAGAAATCGTTTCCCTGCTGGTTAAGCAGCTTCCCGCCTATGGAGGAAGCGTTGACCCGCTCATGGCAGATGCAAAGTCGTATGCTACGGCCGGTTTTGGCGTGATCATTGTTGCTAAAAGCAGCGGGCGCCTTCGCCGGCTGGCCGACCGTTTAGAAGAGGAAAAGCTCTACCCCATTTTGGATTACAGCGGCACCGGCTTGCCCACTCCGGGCAAGGTGATGCTGACGGTGGGGGACGTGTCCGGCGGCATAGAAATGCCGGGGCTTCGATTGGTGCTTCTTCCCGAAACGGAGGCAGAGCGCAAGATCGTTCGGCCCAAAACAAAGGGCGAACAGGTCAAGGGCGCAAGGCAAAAGCTAAAAAGCTTTACAGATCTAAAAGAAGGCGATCTTGTTGTCCACGATACCCACGGTATCGGGCGGTTTGGCGGGATTGTCCGCATACAGTCGGACGGCGTTGAGAGGGATTTTATCAAAATTGCCTACGCCGGCAGCGATGTCTTATATATTCCCGCCTCCCAGTTGGATGTTATTTCCAAGTACCTAGGAGCGTCGGAGGAATCCTCTGTCCGCCTGTCCAAGTTGGGCGGTGCCGACTGGGCGCGGGTCACCAGCCGTGCCAAAAGCGCGGCGAAGGATATGGCCAAAAAGCTTATTGAGCTCTATGCCAGACGGCAGCGCCTGCCGGGCCATGCGTTTTCCAAAGACGGCTCATGGCAGCGGGAATTTGAAGAAAACTTCGAATACGAGGAAACGGAGGACCAGCTCCAGGCCTCTGAGGAAATTAAAAGAGACATGGAAAAGCCCGTTCCTATGGATCGTCTGCTGTGCGGCGATGTGGGATTTGGCAAGACGGAGGTTGCCTTCCGAGCGGTGATGAAATGCATTACCGACGGCAAGCAGGCGGCGATTTTGGTGCCGACTACGGTATTGGCAAGGCAGCATTATATGAATGCTTTGCGCCGCTTCCGGGGCTATCCGGTAGAAATCGCCATGCTGTCGCGCTTTACGGCACCGAAGGAAGCAGAAAAAATCCTCCGCCGCTTAAAATCCGGCAGCATTGACCTTGTCATCGGGACGCACAAGCTGCTTGGGCAGAACGTGGCCTTTTCCGATCTCGGGCTTTTGGTCATCGACGAAGAGCAGAGGTTTGGCGTTGCCCATAAAGAACGGTTGAAAGCAATTTCCCAAAACTGCGATGTGTTAACCTTGTCGGCCACTCCCATTCCGAGGACGCTCAATATGGCCCTTGCCGGCATACGGGACATGTCTACGCTGGAGGAATCGCCAAGGGATCGCCATCCGGTGGCCACCTATGTGCTTGAGTATGATCCACTCGTTATTTCCGATGCCATTGCGAAGGAGCTTGGGCGCGGCGGGCAGGTGTATTACCTGCACAACCGGGTTGAAACCATCGAAAAAGCAGAGGCACGGGTGGCCAAGCTGGCCCCGGGCGCTAGGATTCTCATTGGGCATGGACGCATGGATCAGGAGGAGCTGGGCGAGGTCATGAGCCAAATGGCCGACGGGCAGGCGGACATTCTTGTCTGTACGACCATTATAGAATCCGGAATTGACATACCCAATGCCAACACCCTGATTATTGAGCATGCCGATCGGTTAGGGCTGGCACAACTGCACCAGCTTCGAGGACGGGTTGGGCGGTCCTCCAGACGGGCATACGCCTATTTGACGGTGCCGGCAGGCAGGGTTTTGACGGAGGTTTCTCAAAAGCGCTTGGCGGCCATCCGCGATTTTGCCGAGTTTGGCGCCGGTTTTAAAATTGCCATGCGAGATTTGGAGATCCGCGGTGCCGGCAACTTACTCGGACAAGAGCAAAGCGGGCATATGCTTAGCGTAGGATACGACATGTATCTTCGTCTATTGGAGGAGGCTGTGTTGGAGGAACAGGGGCAAACACCGCAAAAGAAACTGGAATGTGTAGTGGAGCTGAAGGTTTCGGCCAATATCCCGGCAACGTATGTTTCCTCCAATGTAGAGCGCATGGATCTTTACCGCAAAATCTCCGCCATCGAAACGGACGAAGATTACAGCGACGTGCTTGACGAGCTTTGCGACCGTTACGGCGATCCGCCCGAAGAAGTGGAGGCGCTTTTGCGCATCGCTCTGCTACGAGCTAGAGCCGGACAACAGGGGATTATCGAAATTACCGATAAAAGCGGTTCTCTTTGCTTCTATATGCCCCAACCGGACCTTCAGAAAATC
>DUUG01000313.1 GCA_012841675.1 Clostridiales bacterium | reverse complement strand
GCAGCTTGTCGGTGATTTTTTGAAAAACCGCGCTTCAACCGGTTGGAAAAATGTGATGCCCACGTATCCTTTGGGCGTTTCCTTTATGAAACTCGATACATTTCTTCCGCCCGGAACGGCGGAAACTTTGCGTTGGGCCATACCGTTTTTTGCCAAACGACTAAAAGGATTTGACGATGCCGGCGCCGTTTTAACCGCACCGGAAACACGCACCTCATCCCCTGTCCGCATTTTGCGGAATGAGATGCTGTTTTCGCCCGAAGCCGAAGGGCTGATTCCCTGCGGCGAGGGAGCGGGCTATGCCGGCGGCATTATGAGCGCGGCGGTAGATGGGCTTCGTTGCGCCCTTACTCTGCTGCCGCCGAAGGAATAGGAGAAATTATGGCCATTCGCCTTCACCCAACAGAACAAACGCATATTTTATTGCCTAAAGCGACGGTACGGCGGCTGCTAACCCTTCCCGGAGCGGCAGCGCGCCTGTATTTATCCCTTGCTTTAGGCGATACACCTACCAACGAACAGCTTGGCATTCCCGAAGAGGAGTTTTCCGCTGCGGAATCGGCACTAATTGCCGCCGGATTGGCAAGCTTCGCGCCGGAGGAAGAAAAGCCTCCGGCTCCTCAAATCGGCGAGCCTTCTTATACCATGGAAGAAGCCGTTTCACTTAAGGAAACGGACGATTCCTTCTCCCAAATCGCTATGGAAGCGGAACGGGTTTTGGGTCGGCCGTTGTCGGGCAGCGACCTTACCCTTTTGATGACCATATACAGCTATTTTGGGCTTTCGGCGGAGTGTATGTTCCTGCTTATCAACTTTACAGCACAGCGCGCCCACTTCCAGACAGACGGAAAGCGCCGGCCAACGCTGTTGACCATCAAACGGGAAGCCCTCCGCTGGCTTGAAAACGGCATTGACACCCCCGAGCGGGCCGATGCATTTATCCGCCTTGAGCATACGCTTGCCAAAACTATGAAAAAAATGGAGAAAGTACTTGGGCTGCCCGCGTTGTCCAATAGCGAAAAACGCCATTTGCGCACCTTTGCGGAGCTTGGGTTTGACGAAAAGGTAGTAGCCCTTGCCCGTGATATTTCCCAAAAGCGCTTGGGCGAAATTAACTTCCCCTACATGAGCCGCATCTTAAAGGGCTGGAAAAAAGACAATCTGCAATCGGCGGAGGAAATTCTCCGTGTCGAGGAGGAGCGAAACCGCCGGCAGAGCTTTGGCTCCAAAACGCCCAAGGGCGAAAGGCGTCTTAGCCAGGAAGAGCTGGAAAGCATTCGCCAGGCGCAAGACTACATACGAAAGCAAAACGGATAGAAAGGGGGCGATTGCCTTATGACATTCGATGTAAAGGTGCTTCGCCGCACCATGGAAGTACATGCACAGAACAAGCAAGAGCACGACCGTATGTTTCAAAACCGGCGTGCCGAGGTAATTGCCCGTATTCCTGAACTGGGCAAAATTGAATCCGAGCTGAATCTTCTGGGCTTGTCCATTGCCGGCGCGGTGGTGGCCGGCGGGGACCCGACTTCTAAAATCAGAGATATAAAAGATAAAGCAAATGCTTTGCGGAAACGAAAGGCCGAGCTTTTAAAAGCCGCCGGCTATCCCGAAGATTATCTCACCCAAAAAGACCTATGTCCCCAATGCGGCGATTCGGGCTATATCGGCTCTAGGCCTTGCGAATGCTTTTTGGCCATCTATCGCAAGGAGCAAACCAAAGAGCTTTCTTCTCTGTTCCGCATAGCACCGGGGCGGTTCTCGGATTTTGACTTGTCCCTGTATTCTACGGAAACCGATCCCACCTATCAGGTTTCCCAGCAGGATAATATGCGCTATGTGTACGATTTCTGCGTTCGCTTTGCAAGGGATTTTCCCGGACAGGGCGACAATCTCCTGCTAACCGGTGCCTGCGGGCTTGGCAAAACCTTCCTTTCCGCCTGCATTGCGCGAGAGGTGGTAAAGAAAAACTTCTCGGTTGTATATGAAACGGCCTTTTCTCTGGCCGCCACCATGGAGGGCGCCCGGTTTGACAGAGACGAAAGCGCCGCCGAACGCCTGACCCGGTATTACAAGTGCGATTTGCTTATAATTGACGATTTAGGAACGGAAATGACCACAAACTACGTCACAGCCGCCCTGTTTGACCTTGTAAACACCCGGCTTAACGAGCGGAAGTCTGTGATTATCAACACCAATCTCTCCCACGACGAGATTGTCTCCCGTTATAACGAGCAGATTGCTTCCAGATTGGAATCGGAATATAAAAGCCTGTATTTGTTCGGCCCGCCCGTGCGCAAAATTGCCCGCAAGCGGCTGCAACTTTGATTTGGCAAATTTTTCATAAAGGATGAAATAATATGGCAAAAGAACTGGAAAAAATGTATAATCCTCAAGAGGTAGAGGATAAAATATATCAGAAATGGCTGGATGACGGAAGCTTCAACGCCGAGGTGGATCCGGAGAAAGAGCCTTTTTGCATTGTGATCCCGCCTCCCAACGTCACCGGCCAGCTTCACATGGGCCATGCCATGGATGAAACTCTGCAGGACATCCTAATCCGCTGGAAGCGCATGCAGGGGTATTCCGCCCTTTGGATGCCCGGCACCGACCATGCGGGTATTGCCACACAGATTAAAGTCGAGGAAGAGCTTCGCAATAAGGAAGGCCTTTCCCGTCACGATCTGGGCAGAGAGAAATTTTTAGAGCGCGTATGGGCATGGAAAAACAAGTACGGCAGCACCATTCTGAATCAGATGCATAAACTAGGCGCCTCTTGCGATTGGCGCCGCGAGCGTTTCACCATGGACGAGGGCTGCTCAAGGGCCGTAAAAGAAGTTTTTGTCAATCTCTATGAAAAGGGGCTTATTTATCAGGGCAACCGGATTATCAACTGGTGCCCCGATTGCACAACGGCCCTGTCCGACGCTGAGGTAGAATACGAAGAAAAGGGCGGCCACTTCTGGCACATCCGCTATCCGGTGAAAGACTCAGACGAATATGTTGTCATCGCCACGACCCGGCCGGAAACCATGCTGGGCGATACGGCGGTGGCGGTGCATCCCGAGGACGAGCGGTATGCCCATCTGGTGGGCAAGACGCTGATTTTGCCATTGGTGGACCGGGAAATTCCGGTCATTGCCGACGAGTATGTGGACAAAGAATTTGGCACCGGCTGCGTCAAAATTACCCCTTCCCACGACCCCAACGACTTTGAAGTGGGCAAACGGCATAACCTGCCTGAAATTCTTGTGCTTGACGATAAGGCGCGCGTCAACGAAAACGGCGGCGTGTACCAAGGCTTAGACCGGTACGATGCGCGGAAGAAAATCGTGGCGGATTTGGAGGCCGGCGGCTACATTTTGAAAACGGAAGCCCATAACCACAACGTGGGGTCGTGCTACCGCTGCGGAACGACTGTTGAGCCGGTTACCTCGAAGCAGTGGTTTGTCAAAATGAAGCCGCTGGCAGAAAAAGCTATTGAGGTTGTCAAAAACGGAGAAATCTCGTTTGTTCCCGACCGTTTCTCCAAAATTTATTTGAACTGGATGGAAAATGTCCACGACTGGTGCATCTCCCGTCAGCTTTGGTGGGGTCACCAAATTCCCGCCTATCACTGCGCCGACTGCGGCAAAACCGTTGTTTCCAAGGAAGACGTCACCGTTTGCCCCGAATGCGGCTCGCACAAGGTTGCGCAGGATCCCGACGTGCTGGATACGTGGTTTTCCTCGGCACTCTGGCCGTTTTCCACCCTAGGCTGGCCCGACAAAACGCCTGAACTGGAATACTTCTACCCAACAAACGTTTTGGTCACCGCGTATGACATTATCTTCTTCTGGGTTGCCCGCATGATCTTCTCCGGGCTAGAGCAGATGGGCGAAATTCCCTTCGAAAAAGTCTTCCTGCATGGCATTGTCCGCGACGCCCAAGGGCTAAAAATGTCTAAATCTCTGGGCAACGGCGTAGACCCGTTGGAAGTTATCAACCAGTACGGCGCCGACGCTCTGCGGTTTAGCCTGGTAACCGGCGTCAGCCCCGGCAACGACACCCGGTTTGTCATGGAGCGCGTGGAATCCAACCGGAACTTTATTAACAAGCTCTGGAATGCGGCCCGGTATGTCTTAATGCGCATCGGCGACGAAACGCCCGTTTTCCCTGAGCACCTTGAACTGGAAGACAAGTGGGTCTTGACCCGCCTAAACCGTCTCACAGCAGAGGTTACGGAGAATCTGGAAAAATTCGAATTGGGTGTTGCCGCGGCAAAGCTTTATGATTTTGTGTGGGATATTTTCTGCGATTGGTACATTGAAATGACCAAATCCCGCATATTAGGCGATGACCCGGCGGCCGCTTCCGCTGCCAAGGGCGTTCTGCACGCAGTTTTGGCAGACATTTTAAAGCTGCTCCATCCGTTTATCCCGTTTGTAACCGAGGAAATCTGGCAGTCGCTACCTGCTGTGTCGGGCAATCTGATCACTTCTAGCTGGCCTGTCTGCAACGAAGCGCTCTGTTTTGATGACGAAGCAGAGCAAATGGACCGACTGACCGCCGCCATTCGCGCCATTCGGAACCGCCGGGCCGAGATGAACGTTCCGCCTTCCAAAAAGGCGCAGCTTCTGATCGTAACCGACAGCAAGGCCCCCTATGAAAACGGGCGCCTGTTTATCGAGCGGCTTGCATCCGCATCTAGCCTTGTGTTTGCCTCCGAACCGCCGGAAGATGTAACCGGACTGGTGCAAATCGTCACCGGTGCCGACCGTATCTTTATTGCCGCTTCCGAGCTAGTCGACCAAGCAAAGGAAAAAGAACGTATTACCCGTGAGCTTGCCAAGGCCGAAGCGGAACTTGCCAAGCTGAATCAAAAGCTCGCCAATCCTGGATTTATTAACAAAGCTCCTGAAAAGGTCGTGGCAAATGAAAGAAGCCGTGCCGCCTCATTGACGGAAACCGTCGCCGGACTGAAAGACGCGCTATCTGCCCTGTAATCTCCCCCATTTGAGGAGGAAAGTGACATGGACATCCTCGCGTATGTATTGGCAGTTGTTTTATTTTCCGTTATCATGCTGCTGCGCCAGAACCGTATTCGGCGCGGCAGCTTTGATACGACCATTGAGCGGTTGGAAAAGGCAGGTTTCTCCTTTGATCGGAAGGTATTCGACACCCACAACCGGTTTGCGTTGTTGGCAGATACGGCGAATAAGAAGTGGATTCTACTGGAGCAAGGCAAAGCACATCCCGTTCGGCCTTCCAAGTTTGAAGCGCTTCTTGGGTATTCCCTCTGGGAAGACAACCGGCTGAAACAATCCGGCGGCACGGGCTTTGAGCAGGACAGCAATCTGACAGGCCGTGCGCTGGTCAAAACACAGCAGAATACCTGCTCTCGTATGGAAATACGGCTGTGTTTAGCGGCCGATTATCGCCCGTATGTATCGCTTCCCCTGTTAGAGGGCGAAACCCGCAAGGAATCCCTCACATACGAAACGGCCATGACCGTGGCCCGGGAGACAGCCGCTTTCTTGGATGAGGTTATAAAGCAAAGGGCCTATGTTGCCCAAAGATCTATATCAGAAGCGTAAGTCCTGCTTGCCAGTCCATACCTTTTGATAGATAAATTGCTAGAAGCTATGCGAAGGTTGAAACAGAAATCCCGCCGCGCTTTGATACGTTTATAGGGACACCCGTATGGGAAATTTGCGGTGGAATTTCTGATACATAACGGGAATCCTTGTTTCGCAAGAAATACGGCGGTTTTCGTTTGGTTTTATAAGACGGTTCGCAAGCATTCCCTCCCCTGCTTTATTTTTTGTGCGTTTCGTGCATCTGAGGGCGTTGCATG
>DUUG01000312.1 GCA_012841675.1 Clostridiales bacterium | reverse complement strand
TGCCGGGACGAGAGAATAACCGACAAAATACGAATGCAAGTTCGATTCGTTGGTGTAATCCATCTTGTGAATGTCCGGTTTCACGGCAAAAGACGAAACGGCATAGGGATTGCCGGGGGAAAGGTCCATAAGTTTCTCGCCCCAGAGAGCCAGTATTTCTTGACATACTTGTGCGGGATCGGTTGTGTTTGTCTTCAGAATCAAGCTATTAGGCACCTGCTCCCAGTAATAATAAAATCGCCGCAAAGCAGAGAAAACAGTATCATTTTCTTTTACGTGCGTATAAGGATCATCGTTCGTTGGCTTTTTGCTTGTGCCTTGCAGCCAAATTTCCTTTGTCGGGGTTTTAATATGGGCAATATCGCCCTCATAGACCGCAACATAAAGGGTATCATCCGGTGTTTTGGCTTTCACCCCTTGACGGCCGTCCCTTGGAGGAGGAGTACAGGGTGCCCAACTGAAACTTTCGCTGTAAAAACGGAACCTGTCATATAGCTGGAACAAAACGATAGGGAAGGAAGACGCAGTGTCATCCAACGTAACAATCTGCAAGTTGCCCTGCTGCAATTGGACAAAGCGCAGCCAGATAAAGGGATTGGCATCTTCCAAAATATGCGCAAACTCTGCATCTGTCTGTAAGGTGGTCAAGAAAGCAATCTCCGGCTCCTCATACGAAGGACTTTTTGCGTCAGGGAGATATTCGGGCCCCAACTCGATTACGGTGTTGTCCCCATGGTTTAATAAGACGGGGATGACTTGCGTGTGCGCTGTCCATGGCTCGGTCTGCAGCTCGCCGGGGCTTGCTTTCTTAGGTGGCACGCGGTATACGCAGTTCAAAATCATATAAGTGTAATCGTTGCTGACAGGGAGGGAAAAGAGAGGAAACAGTGTTTCCAAACGCACCTCGCTGTAGCCTTCGAACAGAAATATTTGTGCTTTTTTGCGCAGCAAATCCGTTAATATGGGCAGTTGCAAATTGTGCTTGCTAAAATATTTGCTGTACATTTCTTCTATGGTTTCGTAAACTGGGGCTTCCCGCCCCGGCCGGTAATAGGAAGTTCCTTCAGAAGACGTGATACGGATTATGTTATCGGCTGAAACGGAATATGCGGCTTTTTCTTCTCCGGACAGGGTGAAAATCACGGTTAGCCATGGTCCCGGCGCTTCCTCCGCCTCGTAAACGGTTACGCCGGAAAACAATCGGATGAGATGGCTAAGATCCGGGATACCAACTTGCCCTCCATACTCAAAATAGAAAAATAATCCCCAAATATCATCTTCCGGCAAGATCACAACACCGTCAGCTTTAAACTTAGGAAGAAGGAATGGTTTTGGTTCCGCTATATTCGACGGCTCGGTGAAGGTAGTCATCGGCGTGGTTATCTCCGGTTTTGTTCGGGCGCAGGCAGTTAGCAATAACATAGGGATTATAAGCAAAAACAAGAAAACCATCGAAAAAAATCTGCTTTTCATAATACATTCCCTCCCGTTAAAAGCACCAGATTGCAAAATACCTGCTCAAAAGCGGTATTAAAATCGCTTCGAGCGGGCAATGTGGTTTACCGATATATCATTGTTTGCGCATCTTCATAGTACCTGGTAAAATTGCGAATGCTTTTCTGTATGGCGGAAACAGGCTCTTCCAACCCCTCATATTCAAGACAATAAAACCCTTGGAACCCGGCGGAGCGGAGAATTCGAAGCACGGTCACAAAATCTACCACACCGTGGCCGACAATAGTGCCGCGCAAGAAGTTTCCTTGCCGAGTTTCGTACCATTCCTCGCCGGGAAAAGGCATGCCGCCGCTTTTACAGAGATAATCCTTCACGTGCACATGGACAATTTGAGCAGCAAAACGGCCGACAAAACTTGCGGCTTCTTCTTCCACAAAGAGGATATTGCCCAAATCCGCCACCACGCCAATGTCCCGATCGACAGAGGACAAAAGCATTTCAAACCTCTCGCACCCGTTGAAAACAAAGCCCTGATCCTCGCAGACGGTTTTGACTCCGACAGACGCGGCATAGTCATACACCTCGCGGATGCCGGCCACAGCGCGCTTTAGCAATTTGTGAAAGGGTTCTTTGCCGCCGGTGTGGGAAAGCGTGGGCAGGATTGTATGGTGCAAAAAGGGAACCCCCATGGCGGCGGCCACATCGGCATAGCGCTTCAAGGTTTCGATGTTTTCTTTCCGCTTTGCTTCCGACACAATGTCGATGCCAATGGAAAAGCAGGGAAGGGCAACACCGTTTTCCCTGGCATACGTTGCCAGAGCCTCCGCCGCTTGAACGGCTTTTTTGTCCGGCCGGGCAAACTCATGTATTGGATACGGCTCCAGCCCGGCAAGGCCGTTTTCTTTGGCAAAGTCAACAGCCTCAAAAAAGTTTTTTATTGTCGGCGGAAGGCAGAAAATTCCAAGCTTCATATCTGCAACCTTTAGCCCGGATTACTGTGAAAACAGCGCCGCTTCCACCAATGCGCAGATTAGATGGTAGATGGCGATATGGTATTCCTGCACCTCCGGCGTCCAGGAGGAGGGGGCGTTAATGAGAAGATCAAAATGCTGCCCCATCAAACCGCCGCCTTCACCGGTCATGGCGAAGGTGGTCATACCCTTTTCGGCGGCCGCAATGCCAGCGCAGAGGACGTTTTTGGCGTTGCCCGAAGTGGACAGGCCGATTAAAATGTCGCCCTTTTTGCCAAGCCCCCAAAGCTGCTGGGCGTACATGGTAACCGGGTCGTTGTCATTGGCAACGGCAGACAGGATAGACTGCTGCGTTGTTAAATCGACAGCCGCTAAAGAGCCTTGCATCTTCTCAGCCATGAGCTTGCCAAGCTCGCCATGGCGAGAAAAAGCTTCCTTTTCCGAATCGGAAAGAGGACGGCGGGCCAAAAATCCTTTTAAAAGCTCGCCGACAATATGAGCCGAGTCGGCGCTAGAGCCGCCGTTGCCGCAGCAGAACACCGTCCCGCCGTTTTTATAGCAGTTTACAATCGCTTCCACCGCTGCG
>DUUG01000311.1 GCA_012841675.1 Clostridiales bacterium | reverse complement strand
GCGATATTTTCATGTTTTTCGCTCAATGGGTTTTGCGCCCATGTGTGCTCAAACCCTTGGTATATATGGGTTATCAGTACACTCAATCATTTTTCTTTGTTATCAATACTACCGTCTCAACGTGGCTTGAGTTGATGGAATTGATAACTCTGGGGCATTTTAGAAACCATCTGTAGGTGGAAACATATCAATTGAATTTTCAGTGATTTTTGAAAAATCGCCGTTCAAGAGAATATATCAGCATGAAAAATAATTGTTTCCAGCATATTTTTTATACGCGAGATATATCTTGTTGCATTCTTATCATAATAATGCACCCCGGGAAATCATGATCATAGGGTGCCTTACTTATTATTTTGTATTAAAAAAGAATATTTTAAGTAAGCGTCAAACCCTACGCACTTGATTAGCGCGCATATGCGCGCTACTGCGCGCCATAGCGCACGAAAAGTTAGTTGGCACAGGTTGTTGAATCCTTGGTATTTGCTTGGCTTCTACAACTTTCTGGCAATGTGCCGGACCAGGGGAGCAGTTGTGCCAGCGCTGCCGAGTCATTGCGGTCCACGTTGGGCAGCTGATGAAATAGATACTCGAGATATTGGAAGGGAATCAGATTGTTTTCTTTCGCAGTCTCAATGATGCTGTAGATCACGGCACTTGCCGTCGCCCCTTTTTCTGTATTGCTGAATAACCAGTTCTTTCTGTTATGTTCGCAAGAACATAAGCGGAATTATGTGTTCCATAAATTTATGTGCCGCGGGAAGCAAAGCATCTTGCAACCACTCGCTTCCCGCGTACGAGCCAGCGCATAAACAAAGATTTACAATGAATCCAGAAACGCCATAACAGAAGCATCAGGTGTAAAATTATAGGCTGAATGATCGGGGTCGCCCATTTTTTCGAGGGTTTGACGCTTCATTTCTAAATCCGCCTCCATATATTTATGCGTTGTGATGATGCTCTCGTGGCCAAGCCAGATGGCAATGGTTGAGATGTCGACGCCGGACTGCAGCATTCTCAAGGCAGTTGTATGGCGGAAGGTATGGGGTGTTATGTTCTTCTTTGCGAGTGACGGGACCGTTGCAGAGGTCATCTTTTGCAAGCAATCCAAGCGATAACGCACACCAGAACGCGTCAGGTTGCCGTCGATACAATTTGTAAGCAAATTACTGTTCTCGCTATACGCATGGTCGTTCATGTAACTGGCAAGATATTTCGCAGTGCTTTTCCACAAGGGGACATAACGCTCTTTGCGGCCCTTTCCATGTATGCGAATGTAAGCCGCAGTGCTCTGACTGTCGATGTGAATGTCGCTCAACTTGAGTCCGACCAACTCAGATACCCTGATGCCGGTGTTGTAGAGTAGCAGGAGCATTAGCAGATCCCTGCGCCCGAGTGCCGTGTCCGTTTTGCAGGCGCTTTTCAAAGCAGTGAATTCGGCCTCCGTCAGAAAATCCATTTGCCGCTTTTCGGCCTTCCTGAACGGTACCATCAGGCTCCTGTTAAGCAGCCCGCTATACTCGGGTAGTTCGAAGATCAGGTATTTGGCGAAACTATGTAGCGCTGCCAATCGGTTGTTGATAGTCTTTGAGTTGTTGCCCCGTTCTTTATCCAGATGTACCAGAAACCCTAAAATATGATCCGCGTCAAATTGAACGATTGACATTTTGGCCGGGGGCATACCATGGTGTTTTTCAATGTATCTGAGGTAAAGGCGGAACGTGTCCCTGTAGGACTTGATGGTTTCCGGCGACACATTCCGCTGGGCAATCAGCCATTGCAGGAAGTATTTTTGAATCTGCATTTGGATTTCATTGTTTTTCATACGCTGTCACCCCCGAAGCGGCCCTCGAATTTACGGGCGGCAATCTCAAGGAGTTCCGGCGTGGCGGATAGGTACCAGTAGGTATCTTCTGGTTTCACATGCCCCATATACGTTGACAGCAGGTAAAGCTTTCGGTTTATGTCGCCCCCGGCTTCATACCAGCGTTTGATTGTGTTGCAGGCAAAGGTATGGCGCAGATCATAGAGCCTTGGCGGTTTTGTTGCATTGCCAAACACCAGCGGTCGGATCAGCTGAAACGCATACTCAAACGCGCGCACGTTAAACTGGTGTCCATAGGAGGTGACGAAAAATGTATCCTCATCACTCCTAACGCCGATTTTGCCATCGATGAAAGCCCGGTACTCCGACAGCCTTGCAATCACGGTAGGGTGTAGCGGCACAAGGCGGTCTTTTTTGAATTTCGAGTTGCGTACGAATAGATAACCTTCTTCAGTCCGCACATCAGCAACGCTCAGGGAAGTAAGCTCAGAGACCCTGATTCCCGTGGCGTACATGAGCCCTATGGCCGCTGCTACGGTGCGGGCCCGGATCCCGTCCGGAGAATGAAGGCTGTCCGCGCAACTCATCAGCGACATGACCTCGTCATCCGTGTAGATATACGGGTCAGTCCGTAGATGTGCTTTGCCGAAGGCGCCGTTTTGCGGGATCTGTGCTTCCGGGTCAAAGGCAGAGATATATGCGGCAAACGTGTGGAGCGTTTCAAGGCGGCGCGCCATATACTTTCGGGTAAAGTTGTCGCCCAGAGAGGCCCATTGCAAGGACAGCTCCGCTGTGATCGATCCGTTATAGCCAATTTCCCTAGTATATTTGGCGAAGCGCCTGAGTTCCTGCGATTCGATTTTTATCATGTAGCCAAGGCTACGTTTGTACACGATATACTCTTCGATTTGCTTGGAGATACGGTTGCTATCTGACATTATGCTCACCTCCCGGCCAGGGTGACGCCACCGATGAGAGCCCAACGACATCGGTTTTCACGTAATGCGTTGTCGAGTCGAGAGATTCATGCCCAAGGATGTCAGCCGTCAGTTTCAACGAATTCCCGGAATTATACAGCTTTGATGCCGCAGTGCGCCTGAGTATATGCGTACCGCTGTCGCTATCTTTAAGGCCGGCTTTCGCGCCGTTCCTGCGGACAACGCCACGGATCTGGCTGCATCCCATCGGTTCACCGCACTGATGGCTGAATCGGACGAAAAGCGTTCTGCTTGAGGTTTGCGGACGAGCCTGTGCCAGATATTCAATCAGAGCACTCCATAGCTTTGCCGACAATGGCAGCATGCGGTCTGATCTATTTTTTGTATTCCGCACCGTCACATAACCTCCATGCCAATTAAAGTTGTCAAGTGTCAGCATCGCGACCTCGGAGCACCTCAGTGCAAGTTCGGTAAAACACAGGATGATGCACCGGTTTCGTTTCCCGGTGTCCGTATTCACGTCCGGAATTCTATGCAACGCATTAAAAGCATCCACGTCAATGGTTGTCGGAAAGGCGGATTTCCTCCACACAGCGGGAGAAAGGGGCAGACGGAAGACAGACGGATGCACCGGTTCCCCGTAAAATGCTTGGCAGCGAAAAAAGTTACGTATGGAAGTAATATAACGGCCCTTTGAAGAATCAGAGAGTTTCACGAACCGTTCCATCACATATTCGCGGATATCCTCCGCCATCAGCCCACTTGCAAACCCCTGCGGGTTGTGTTCAAACGCGTACTCTAGAAATTCCCGCACGTGGCTGATTTCCGATACAGCAGTGCTTTCTTCGAGATGTTTGACCTCCAGAGTATACGCACGAAAGCGTTGAAGCAGGTCAGCTGTTGCAGGGGTGTAACTTGTTTCAGGGTTACCTTTCAGGCTGCCGCCGGTAACCATCTTGTAATATAATCTCAATGTGGCGCGGCACTCATTAAAGGTTTGCGGGTGTTTCGTTCTTTCTGTTTCGAGAAATGCTTCGAGGGCTGCTTTTAATGTGCCTTCCGGCAGTGACCCGGCCTGCCGCAGGAATCGCGAAAGATAGGTGCAATACCCAGCGGCAGTAGCATCGGTGTACTCCCGTTTTCGCATGTGCTCCTTGAATCGCTTGAGCTCGCGGCGTGTGTCTTCACTAACTTTAAACGTTGGCATGGTAGTGGTGCTCCTTTCGAAAATTTTGCACTATTATTTTACCATGTCAGAGAGTGAGCCTATGCTGAGCACATAAATTTATGGAACACATAATTTCTGCCGATCACAAATGGTTTTATGGAGCGTTCGGCTCGGTTGTTGGAAATTTCCAACCTCCCATCCAAAAGGTAATTACGAAGATACTTCTCCTGTCTCACGCTGTAAATAATTGCGTCACCTAGTTTGCTTTTTGGTAATACCTTATCTTCCATGGATTTAACCCATGCAAAATATTCATCCACTACGGGAGTGGCCTCTTTCTTACGATAGTCATAGCGTTCTTTTGGACTCATTTCCTTGCATTTGCTCTCTATGAGAAACAACCGATTGCAATAGGAAAGCCCCTTATCAATATTGGCAGACGTCAGAGTCTCCTTGGTGGAAATGGCTTTCTTTGCATCTACATACTTTCGTCTTGCATGAGCAAAACATCCCACCTGTATCACGCCAGGTGGCTCTCCGTTCGGGGATTCCGAGAGTTTATGATATCCAGCGTATCCATCGGTTTGCAGGTATCCTCTGAATCCTTTCAGAAAGGCCTTTGCATAGTCTCCGGAGCGCCCTTGTGTGTACTCGTACAGCACAATAGGAACGCTTCCTCCACTCGTTCGGTACAGCCACATGTAGCTGTTGGTACCCGCTTCTCTCCTGGGTTCCCGTAACACTTCTAATACCGTTTCATCGGCATGGAGTACATCCTTCTTCACAAGTTCTTTGTGCATTAGATCGTAAAGCAGAGAAAGGTGCTTTTCCGATGCTTTCACCATCCAGTTTGCTAAGGTTTGCCTAGATAGGTTCAATCCGGATTTCTGAAATTGTTGCTCTTGCCGGTAAAGAGGCATGGCGTCCGCATATTTACGGCTCATCACATAGGCTAGCATGGAGGGAGAGGCTAAGCTGTTTTCTAAAGCCGGCTTCGGCATGGGTGCATAAATTATTGGCGTTTTATCAATTCCGGTGTCCTGGCAGTTCCGGCAGGCATATACATACTGCACATGCTCGGTTACCATAACCTGAGCAGGAATGACTTTCAGTTCTTTCCGGATCTCTTTCTTCATTTCGTGAAGGGGTGATTCGCAAACGGGACAGCTCATTTGCTCTTCTGTAAGCCGGTATTCGATGGTTTCTTTGGGAAGATCCTTTGTGAGCTTCTCTTTGTGACCCTTCTGTTTCTTTCGGGGTTTTACCTGAGTAAGGTCCGGTTCGGGAAGAATCTTTCCGTAGGATTCTGTCTCGGCCTCGTTGAATAAAGAGATCTGTTCCAGTGGCGTCTGCTCGCTGGATGCGCCAAAGCGATTGGCGCGGCTTAAACGAAATTGCTCCTGATACCAGGCCAACTCATAAGCAAGCTTTTCCTTCTCTAAGGAAAGGCGCATCGCATAGGCTTCAATTTCTTCCCGGCTCATGGCGGAAAAGTCCACTGTTTTCACGTCGTTTTTCATGGTTTCATTGTAACATAATTTTACCCCATTTACAAGTAAATCCATTGAAATTTCAACGTATTTAAGACTTTTTCTTCAGGTTATTGCGTAGTTTTTATGTGGGATGAACTGTTCCATTTCAAGTCCGGAAAGAAGCCGATCAAGATCCTCTTTCGTTATGTTTACTGTGCCATCTGCCTGGATCCACGATGGCCAGCAAAACCGACCACGCTCTCTTCTCTTGTAGTAGAGAGCAAATCCATCTTTATCCCATTGCAGTATTTTGATTTTATCTTTGTTTCCGTTACAGAAGACAAAGAGCGCTCCAGTGAAGGGGTCCAGATCAAAGCTTCCTTGTACAATGGCAGCGAGTCCGTTGATGGATTTCCGCATGTCCGTTTTGCTGCAGGACAGATACACGGTTGTCTTCCGGTTCATCCGCCGGATCATAGAGCTTTCACCACCTGCAGGAGTTCATACATCCGCTCTCTGCTGCAACTGTCAGGAACCTCCAATGTGAACTCTCCATAATGCACTTTAACAAGGTCCGCTTTATTGGAAGGTGCCGGGATGGATTGCAGTTCCGCTACACAGGGGTCTCCGGAAATATTTACTTGCAACCATCGGGATGTTTCATCCGGTTCCGGTTCACGTAACTTTCGAATCCAATACCGCAAGGTACTCACTGCTATGCCATTTTCTTTGCACCATTCCCGCTGTGACAACCCACTTTCTACCAAATGATTGATTCGCAGCAACCACACCTGTCGTGTTTCTTCGCGAGATCTTCCCTTCATTGAGCCTGCTCCTTTCAATGATCTGACTGGTCTTCTGAGAGCAGTATCTCATATTAACGACGTTCTCGCTATGTGCGTAGGGTTTGACGCTTACTTATTAAATCCACATAAATCGTAATCAACGTTTATTACTACAAGCTCTTTTAAAACAAAGTTACGATAAATATCTATTTTTTTATTTCGTAGCATTGTTGCGATATAGCTAACCAAAACAGCATCGT
>DUUG01000310.1 GCA_012841675.1 Clostridiales bacterium | reverse complement strand
CGTCGGCTTAAACGCCGCTCTGAAAATAAGCGGCATCCCCGTTGTAAGGCCGCCAAGGCTTCCCCCATGGTGATTAGTTTTGGTGAAAACACGGCCGTTTTTGTCATAAAAGTATGGGTCGTTGTTTTGCGACCCGCGCATTTTTGACCCTTGGAAGCCGGAGCCGAATTCCAAGCCCTTTACCGCCGGAATGCCGAACACCAATTTGGCAATGACGTTTTCCACCCCGTCAAAATTAGGTCTGCCCAAACCAACCGGAAGGCCGATGGCCGCGCATTCCACCACACCGCCGATCGAATCGTGTTCCGCTTTGGCGGCAAGGATTTCCTCCTGCATTTTTTGCCCCCGCTCGTCGGAAATGACGGGAAAAGGCTTTTGCCCCGGCGCAAACAATGCTTCTTTTGCAAGATGCACCGGGTCAAAGGTCACATCGTCCACCGTGCCGATGGAAGCAATATGCGCGCCAACGTATATCTCATATTCTTCCAAAATCCCCATGGCCACCGCTCCCGCAAAGCAGAGAGGGGCCGTCAGCCGGCCGGAAAAATGCCCGCCGCCTCTGATATCGTGGGCGCCCTCGTATTTGACAAAGGCCGGATAGTCCGCATGGCTGGGGCGGGGCTTGCGCGCAATTTCGCTGTAATCGCCGGAGCGGGTGTCCTTATTGTAAATGACCGCACAAAGGGGCGAGCCGCAGGTTCTTCCCTTGTAATCGAGTCCGGACAGAATCACCGGCATGTCTTCTTCCTTCCGGGGGGTTGATAGCTCGTTTTGCCCCGGCGCGCGCCGACTCATATGGGTTACAATGGCGTCCATATCCAGGGTTTTGCCTGCCGGAAGCCCGTCGATGACAACGCCAATTCCGCCGGAATGGGATTGGCCGAAAATGCTGATTTTAAGCCGGTTGCCCGTTATGGAACTCATGCGCATTCCCTCCTAAGCTTTGATAGTCTTTGATAAAATGGGGGTAGGATTTCCGAACGGCTTCCGCCCCGGAAACGATAATTCCTTCTTTAGAATTTAACGCCAAAATCGCCGCCGACATGACAAGCCTATGATCGCCCCGGGCAGAAAATTTCCCGCCCTGCACTTCTCCGCCCGTAACATAAAACGTATCGTCCTCTACTTTTGCACGGTTTTCGCCGCAAAGGCCGTTTATCATGTCTTCCAAAGCGGCCAGACGGTCGCTTTCTTTCATGCGAAGCCGCCCCATATTTCTAAAAACAGTGACTCCCTCTGCCTGTGCCGCCACCATGGCCAATGGAAGCGAAAGGTCAGGAATATCCGAAGCGTCAATTTCCGTTCCGCGCAGCTTGCCGGGGGAAACGGTTACCGTATCTCCTTCCTCCGTTACATTTGCTCCAAACCGGCGCAGAATCTCAGCAACGGCTCGGTCTCCTTGTGCCGAGTCGGAGGAGAGATTGGAAACAGAAACTTTCTGCCCCAAAGCCCCGGCGCAAAGCCAGAAAGCGGCGTTGGACCAGTCCCCCTCCACTTTTACACGCCCGGGCGAAACATACTCTTGCCCGCCGGGAACAACGTAGGCGTTTTCTTCTTCCGTAACCGTTATGCCAAAGGCGCGAAGGGTGCGCACCGTCATATCTGTGTAGCTTTTGGATTCCACCGGCGGTATAAGCTTTATGCGCCCGCCCTCTTTTGTAAGCGGAAGGGCAAACAAAAGCCCCGTTACAAACTGGGAGCTAATGTCCCCCCGCAGGGTAAATTCTCCGCCGGAAAGCTTCCCCGACGCCGTAAAAGGAAGCTTTGTATGGGTAAAATCCATGCCGTGGGCTGTCAGAGCCTCCAAAAGAGGCCCTTGTGGCCGCTCGGGAAGGCGCCCCCGCCCGCAGAATGTAACCTTCTGCCCTAATACGCCTGCCAGCGGAATCAAAAACCGAAGGGTCGAGCCGCTTTCAAAAGCGTCTAAACATGGATTTGCAGGCACATTTGTAATGGAAGACACCGTAATAAGTTCGCCTTTTTGCGTAATTTCCGCACCCAACGCCGAAAGGCAGCCAATGGTCGCCTCCATATCCTCCGAAAGGGTGGAAAGGGAAATCTCCGTTGCGCCCTTGGAAAGGGCGGCGGCAATGAAAATCCGGTGGGCGTCGGATTTAGACGGCATGGCCGCCATTTCGCCGGAAAGTACCCCGGGGCAAAACTTGACGTCCATCCTTACCTCTCCTTTCCAAGCGTAATCCAGTCGTAAACCTCTTCCGCCGGCACAGGCATGAGCCGGCAATCTCCCAGACCAAAGGGCACTACCAGCGTCAACTTGCCGCCCCGGCGCTTTTTGTCGCCCAAAGCTGCTTTAAAAATTACTTCCGCCGGAAAATCACACGTAATGGGAAGCCCGTTTTGCAAAAGAGCGTTTTCGATTTTCCCTCGCACTTCTGCTTCTAAAAAACCCTTCCGTTCCGCCGCCCGGGCCATCATGGCAAGCCCCATGGCAACGGCATGGCCGTGGGTCAGCCGAAAGCCGCTTTCCTTTTCCATGGCGTGGCCGAAGGTGTGGCCTAAATTCAAAAGGTTTCGAATCCCGCCGTCTTTTTCGTCCTGCTCGACGATGTGTGCTTTGGCTTCTACGCACTGTGCTACCAGCTTAGGCGTTGCTTTTCCTTGTAAATTTGCCGTCTGGTTAAACAATTCTTCGCCCATAAGCACGCCGTATTTAACGGCTTCCGCCGCCCCGTCGGCAAAAATTTCGGGTGAAAGAGTATCAAACGTATCCGTATCGCATAAAACGAGCTTTGGCTGGTGGAAGGCGCCGGCTAAATTCTTTCCGGCGGCCAGATCCACCGCCGTTTTCCCGCCTACCGACGAATCGATAGCCGCCAAAAACGTGGTCGGAAGTTGCACATAGACAATCCCCCGCTGGTACACCGCCGCGGCAAACCCGGCCAGATCTCCCACCACGCCGCCGCCTAGTGCCAGCACCGCGTCACTGCGCGTTAGGCCCGATTCTGCCAAAAACTCCAATAGCCGCCCCAAAACCTCCCAGTTTTTAGACGCCTCGCCGGAAGGAATAGAATAAACACAGACGGAAAACCCCGCCGCTTCCAGCGACTCCTTCACCGTTTCCAAGTACAGCGCTTTAACCGTATCATCGGTTACCACGCAGATTTTCTCCGCCGAAAGGATTGCTTTTACCTCCGCCCCCGTCTGCTCTAACAGCTTGGGCCCGATCTTCACCACATAGGGCGAGGCGGTTTTTACTGACACCGACTGCATACGTCCCCCTCCTTGGCTTGGTACGCGGAGGCGT
>DUUG01000309.1 GCA_012841675.1 Clostridiales bacterium | reverse complement strand
GTAAACTCCATGGACTTATACAAAGCGCCGTCTACGCCGATCATGCCGATAATGTGCAGGATAATATCCTTGCCGCTTACAAAGGGAGCCGGCTTGTTCTTCAGCACAAACTTCAATGCCGAAGGAACCTTAAACCAGGCAACGCCTTCTGCCATGCCACACGCCATGTCCGTGCTGCCGACACCGGTAGAAAAAGCGCCCAGCGCACCGTATGTACAGGTGTGAGAGTCGGCGCCGATAATCAGCTCGCCGGGGCCGACTAAGCCCTTTTCAGGCAGAAGCGCATGCTCAACGCCCATTTCGCCCACATCATAAAAATGGACAATTTCATGCTTTCTGGCAAAATCGCGGATCATCTTACACTGTTCTGCGGCTTTAATATCCTTATTGGGAGTGAAATGATCCATGACAAGGGCGATTTTTTCCTTATCAAACACAGTTTTGGCGCCGGTTTTTTCAAACTCGCGGATGGCCACCGGCGAGGTCACATCATTGCCAAGGACTAAATCCAACTTGGCGGAAATCAACTGCCCAGGCTTAACGGAAGAAAGCCCGGCGTGGGCCGCCAAGATTTTTTGCGTCATCGTCATTCCCATAGTATTTCTCCTTTTTTATTGCCAGGATGATTGACCATCCCGCAAGAGCTTATATTCAATCGAGTCAACCAGCGCACCCCAGCTGGCCTGTATAATATCCTCCGACACGCCCACCGTGGTCCAGACGTCTTCGCCGTCGGTGGATTCAATCAAAACGCGCACTTTGGCGGCCGTTCCGCCCTTCGGTTCTAATACGCGCACCTTATAGTCGGTCAGCCGCATTTCGGCTAAAGTGGGGTAAAAGACCATCAAGGCTTTGCGCAGCGCTTGGTCCAATGCGTGGACAGGGCCTTGGCCTTTGGCGGCGGTGATTTCCGTTGTTCCGTCCACCTTCACTTCAATCATGGCCGAAGCGGAATAATCATCGGAGGGGAAGGGGCATTCCCCTAAAACTCGGAAACTGATGAGTTCAAAATACGGACGATACAGTCCCAGTTCTTTATAAATCAGCAAAGTAAAGCTTTCTTCCGCCGCTTCAAACTGGAAGCCCTTGTGCTCAAGCTGCTTGAGGCGTTCCATGATCCACATGGTTTCCGGCGAGTCTTTGGTTAAAGATGGGTCTACTTGCTTGATTTTGCTTAAAATCGTGGAGCGGCCGGAAACTTCCGACATCAAAAATCTCCGCTCGTTGCCGACGGTTTCCGGTGAGACATGCTCAAAGGAACGGGACAGCTTGCTCACACCGTCAATGTGCATGCCACCCTTGTGGGCAAAGGCGCTGTGCCCCACGTAGGGCTTGCCGCCCGACAAGGGAACATTGGCAATTTCCGCAATATGCCTTGCCGTTTGCGTCAGCATGGCAAGACGGCCTTCCGGCAGGCAGGAAACCCCGCGTTTTAACTCCAAATTGGGGATAATGGCGCTTAAATTGGCATTACCGCACCGTTCGCCAAAGCCGATAAAGGTACCCTGCACATGGGTCGCGCCGCCGTCCACGGCAAGCATAGAGTTGGCCACGGCCATGCCCGTATCGTTATGGCAATGGATTCCAATGGAGCAGGAGGGGAAAGCCGCACAGACCTTCTCCGTTATGTTTTTCACGTCAGTAGGGTATGCCGCGCCGTTGGTATCGCAAAGACAAAGCGTGTCGGCGCCGCCTTTTACCGCAGCGGACAAGGCCGCCATGGCATAATCGGGGTTTTCAGCGTACCCGTCGAAGAAATGCTCGGCATCAAACACGACTTCTTTGCCGGCATCTTTGAAAAAACGAACGGTTTCTTCGATCATGGCCAGGTTTTCTTCCAAAGTAGCGTTTAAAATACCGGTTACATGCAGATCCCAGCATTTTCCAAACAGAGAAACAACCCCCGTTTCCGCTTTCAGAAGCGAAAGCACATTGGCGTCTTCCTCGACGGCAATTCCCTTACGGCGTGTGCTTCCAAAGGCGCACAGCTTAGCGTTTTTTAGCGTAAGCTCCTTTGCTCTGGCAAAAAACTCTAAATCCTTTGGGTTGGAACCCGGATTCCCCGCTTCCACATAAGAAACTCCGATGTCGTCTAATGCGCGGACAATATTTAATTTATCCTCCACAGAGAATGCGATTCCTTCACCCTGTGCGCCATCGCGCAGGGTGGAATCAAAGATTTTCACTTGCTTCACCAAGGCACCTCCAAACAAGGGGATTATGCCTGCTTCAAAAGCTTATTGATGCCATTGATGTAGGCAAGCAGGCTGGATTCAATGATATCGGTAGACAGTCCGCGGCCGGTGACAACATTTTCGCCTTTTTTCAAACGAACGACTACCTCGCCCAGAGAGTCCTCACCTTCGGAAACGCTCTGGATGGCATAGTGGGTTAAAGTAAAGTCGGGGCCGACGATGCTTTCAATGGCCTTGTATGCCGCATCCACAGGCCCTGTGCCGGCGGCAACCCCCTCCGTCACTTCGCCGTCTTTTGCAAGCCCGATTACGGCCGTTGCCGTCATGCACTTCCCGCAGTTCACCACATACCGTTCGAGCTTGTAAGCTCCGGGCTGCTCTATCTGCCGGTCGGCAGCAAGGGCTTCCAAATCGGAATCGGAAATATTTTTCTTCTGGTCTGCCAGCTTTTTAAACCGCTCAAAGAGATTGTCGAGTTCCTCTTTTGTCAAGGTATAGCCAAGCTCTTTCAGCCGATCCTCCACGGCGTGGCGGCCGGAATGTTTTCCAAGCACCATTTTGTTAGCCGCAAGTCCAATGGACTGAGGCGTCATAATTTCATACGTCGAACGCTCGGCCAAAACGCCATGCTGATGGATGCCGGATTCGTGGGCAAAGGCGTTGGCGCCGACAATGGCCTTATTGGGCGGCACAGGCTGGCCGATAATATTGGAGAGGAGGCGGCT
>DUUG01000308.1 GCA_012841675.1 Clostridiales bacterium | reverse complement strand
TCTTGTCTCGTTTTTCAACAGCGTAAACGCTTTTGCAACGGCAAGCTCCATAGTTGGCTCGCTGATTGGGTTTATTGCCGGTCTTTATATTCCCATCGGCGTGCTTCCTTCGTATTTGCAAACGGTGATTAAGGTGTTCCCCGTATCCCATTCCGCCATGCTGCTTCGGCAGGTGTTTGTTGAGCCGGTCATAAGCAAATATATGTCCGGAATGCCGGAAGCCGTCACCAAGCTAAAAGCCGTTATGGGGATTGCCTTCTACGCCGGCGACAAACAGATTCCTACTTTCTTGTCGTTTCTTATTTTGCTGGTATCCACCGTGCTGTTTTTCGTATTGGCCTCTTTGAGGCTTTCGCGCAAGCAAAAATAAATCGATTTAAACTAAAAAGAGCGGACAGAAAATACTGTCCGCTCCTTATATTTATTTTTACACAGCGGGGACGGCGTCTTTATGAGAAAGGTTGATACGTCCCTTTTCGTCAATATCCGTTACCTTGACCCAAAGCATATCGCCTACGTTGCAGACGTCCTCTACCTTCGCAACGCGGTGGTTTGCCAGCTTGGAGATGTGCACAAGGCCTTCCTTGCCCGGCGCGATTTCCACAAAGGCGCCAAACTGCATAAGCCGTGTAACCTTGCCGTAGAACATCTGGCCCGGCTGGGGATCCAGCACAATGGCGTTGATGATATCCAATGCCTTCTGGCAGGCCGCTTGGTCAGTGCTGGAGATAAACACGCGGCCGTCATCCTCAATATCAATCTTGGCGCCAGTATCGGCAACAATCTTCTGAATGACGGAACCACCCTTGCCAATGACCTCGCGAATTTTGTCCACGTCAATCTGCGTCTGGATCATCTTCGGCGCAAACTTAGAAAGCTCCGGCCGAGGCTTATCAATGCAGGGCAGCATGACTTCATCCAAAATGGCAAGCCGCGCAACGCGTGTTTGGTGCAGGGCTTCCTGAATAATGTCTCGGGTCAGACCGTCGTTCTTCAAGTCCATCTGAATGGCGGTAATCCCGTTTTTCGTACCGGCCACTTTAAAGTCCATGTCGCCAAAGAAATCTTCTACGCCCTGAATGTCTGTAAAGACCATCCAGCGATCGCCCTCGGTAATCAAACCGGCGGAAATGCCCGCCACGGGAGCCTTAATGGGCACACCGGCGTCCATTAGCGCCAGGGTGGCACCGCAAACGGCGCCCTGCGACGTAGAACCATTGGAGGACAGAACCTCAGACACCAGACGGATGCAATACGGGAATTCTTCTTCCGACGGGATAATCGGTTCCAAAGCTTTTTCGGCCAATGCGCCGTGGCCAATCTCTCGCCTGCCCGGACCGCGGGAGGGCCTTGCTTCGCCCACAGAATAGCTCGGGAAGTTGTAGTGGTGCATAAAGCGCTTGGTCTCTTCCGGGGTCAGCCCGTCAAGAAGCTGATAATCGGCCACAGTACCTAAGGTGCAGACCGTCATAACCTGCGTCTGTCCGCGAGTAAACATACCCGAACCATGAGTACGGGGCAGGAAGCCGACTTCCGCCGCCAAAGGACGAACTTCATGCATGCCGCGGCCGTCCACACGCTTGCCGTCATCCAAAAGCCAGCGGCGCACAACATATTTCTGCAGTTGATAGAGGCACTCGTCGAACAAAGATCCGCTATCGGGATATTCAGCGCTAAATTTTTCCTCCACTGCTTCGCGCAGGGCAAGGAGATTGGCTTCCCGAACGGTTTTATCATCCGTATCCATCGCCTTGCGCATATCTTCCAGAAACGCTTCGGAGATGGCGTTATACAGCTCTTCCTGCACACGCATTTCCTGATAGGAAAACTTTTCCTTGCCGATTTCGGCGCGAATTTCTTCGACAAATGCGCAAATGGGCTTAATTTCCTCATGGGCCAGCGTAATAGCATCCAGCATCAAATCCTCGGAAATTTCATTTGCGCCGGCTTCGATCATAATCACTTTCTTATCGGTGGCGGCAACGGTCAACGAAAGCGTGCTCTTGGCGCGCTGTGCTTCGTTGGGGTTGATTACAAGACGGCCGTCTACATAACCAACGGCAACAGCACCGATGGGGCCGTTCCAGGGAATGTCAGAGATGGAAAGCGCCACAGACGTGCCGATCATAGCACAGATTTCAGGCGAATTGTCCTGCTCAACGGAGAGAACCGTGCAGGCAATGGCAACATCGTTCCGCATGTCTTTGGGGAACAGCGGGCGGATAGGTCGGTCAATTACGCGGGAGGCCAGAATCGCTTTCTCAGTGGGGCGACCCTCCCGACGCTGGAAAGAGCCGGGAATGTGGCCAACGGCATAAAGCTTTTCTTCATAGTCTACGGAAAGCGGGAAAAAGTCGATGCCATCCCGGGGCTTTTCCGATGCGGTAGCCGTTACCAAAACAGCCGTGTCTCCATACCGCACAAGGCAAGACCCGTTGGCAAGACCGGCCATTTTGCCGATTTCAATGGTCAAATCCCGCCCACCAATGGTTATAGAGAACTTTCTTTCGTCAAACATTTTTTGTTGAATCATATTTTCCTCCTATTTGGCATTGCAAGCCTGCCAGAATCGGAGCTTTGCCTTTAGCACTTGAAGCTATGGTTTTAACAAAACCGCACCTTCAACTGCTAACAGGCTGCGCCGAAAACAGGCCTAGAATGCCACATTATTGTTGTTTTACCCGTTTAAGGCCGGTGCCTCGGGGGTTCCCGATACACCGGCCCTTAACAGTATTATTTACGGATATTCAGCTTTTCAATGATCGCGCGATAACGATTAATATCCTTTTTCTGGAGATAGTCGAGCAGATTACGGCGGTTACCGACCATCATCAGAAGGCCGCGACGAGAATGGTTGTCCTTCTTGTGGGTTTTAAGATGCTCGGTCAGCTCGTTAATGCGGGCTGTTAAAATGGCAATCTGCACTTCCGGAGACCCCGTATCCGTCGGATGGATACGATTTTCTTCAATTACCTGCTGCTTCAGTTCTTTCTTGATCATAATACTTCACCTTTCTTAGTATGGCCTTAGCCTAGCTGTAAAAACCGCCGCCAAACCGGGATAGGAAGCAAGGTGAAACCCCCGCTATAACAGGGTATGAACCTTCCAACTCAGTAAGGGGCTTTTTCACGCTTTGTTATCATACCATATTTTTCTGCGTTTGTAAATAGAGGTCTGGTTCTTTGCGTTTTATTTTGGATATAATCGTTGGGATGCGGAACGATACGTTAAGGGGCCATCCCTTTCTCCGATTTATTTCGTTTTGCTTCGTTGTCCAAAGTTCTGCGGATAAAATAGGCACAGTCTCCGTTCTTTGCATTTCCCGCCGAAACAGCACGTTTTAAACCACACAGTCCCTCCTGCTGATATACGCAATCACTTGTGCAGGGAATCACCCCTACCACCACCTTTCCATAAAAATTTTCGGCCGGAGTTATATTTTAGCCTGGGAAGCAAAACAATAAGGTTACACATATTTTTTGTCTGGAAGGCGGTTTTATACATGAAAAAATTAACGGCTCTTTTAATTATAACGGTGGCTGTATTGGCAGCCCTTTATTTTGCCGTGCCCGCAATGATGGCGCCGCCTGTCTACAAAGTTTCCGTTCGGACGCTTTACAACGGCATTTTTTACGAAAGCATTCCCTGCAGCGGCGTTTTGGCACCTATGGCCAAGCAAAATTTGTCTCTCGGCACTCCTTCCACCGTTCTGATGGTCCATGTCCAAGAGGGCGATGTGGTAAAAAAGGGAGATATTTTAATTACATTCCGCCCGCTGGTAGGCGAAAACGCATTAAACAATTTAACGGCGTTGTATCCTGCCGAGCTGGCAGCGTATTTAGCGGAGGCCGTTTCTTCCGACGGAGGCATTTTGGGAGCGGCAGAATATTATTCCAAAACGGGCGAGCTGCCTGATTATTTTCTGGATTTTTATTTGCCGGAAGCGGTCACAGCCTTTCGCGACGGCTCGGCCGTTCTCCTCTCCCCCATCGACGGTACGGTCACGCGCTTAAGAGTTTCCGCAGGCGACATTGTAACCGGTGCCTTTGCCTCCGTAACGATCGCCGATCTGGAACACATGGTAGCCCTGGTACAAGTGCCCGAGCGCCATGCGGGTAAGCTTCAGGTTGGCCAGTTGGTCAACGTATACAGTTCCTTAATCGGCGCCGACCCCCTGCCCGGCCAAATTGCAAGCATTTCCCATGAGGTAAGAACCATTGGAGGGCTTCTTTCCGGGGCAGAAAACGTGCTGGAATGCACTGTCAGCCTGCCGGAGAGCCCATCTCTGCGCCCCGGCTTTTCCGTGCAGACGTATATATTCCTCAGTGTCCACCGGGGCATACTACTTCCCTATGAAGCCGTTCGGCAGGACAACAACGGCGACGAATACGTTTTTGTCGTTCGAGAGGGCCGTGCCGTTCGGCAGGATTTTACCAGCAAGTTTGAAAACAATGACGGCATCCTGCCTAATTCGGGTTTCTTTGTCGGAGAACAAGTAATTCTCAACCCGCCCGACGATTTGGAGGACGGCCATCTTGTAACAATCATGGAGGGATAATACCACATGAAAGCAGTCGACCTTCTCTCCATGGCAAAAACCAATATTATGCGCGGTCGTCTACGCACCATTTTAACGGGACTGGCCATATCCATCGGTATTGCCTCCGTAGTTCTGCTTACGGTTATCGGTCAAACGGGTAAGTCGCTGATTAATAAAAGCCTGGCCGGGCTTGGCTTGGAAGGCATTATGGTGTTTTCCGGCAATAAAGACGGGCTTTCTTTAGAGGATGCACAGCGGATTCAGGCGCGTATTCCTTCCGTTACTAAAATCATGCCGCTGGAAACGGGGTTTGGCACTGTAAATTCCCAGGATTCGCGGCGTAGCAACGCCATTTTAATGGGCGTTGACGAGCAAGTCGGACACTTTATAAAGGCAAAACCTATTTTTGGCCGTTTGTTCACTCAAAATGAAAGCGAAAGAGGCGAGCTTGTCTGCCTTGTAGACAGCGGACTGGCGCAAAACCGATTCAAACGTCAAAACATTGTGGGAAAAACCCTGCAAATCACCAGCAGCGCAGGTATAACACAGGAGTATACCATTATCGGCGTCATACCGTCCCAGTTGGGCAGCCTAGGAAGCTTATCAGGCTCTGCCATTCCGCCGTTTATCTATATACCCTATCGTTCCATGGGAGTTGTGCCGGAACGAAACGTCAGACAGCTGATTATTTCCACAGACTCTGCCTATTCGGAGAAAACCGCCAGCAACATTGAAGAGCTGCTAAGGCGAACCAACAGCAACGGAAAACATTTTCAGCTGGAGAATATTTCCGGATACCGCGAAGATTTCGACCAAATCCTCGACATTGTCACACAGGTGCTTTCCACCACCGCCGCTATTTCCCTGTTGGTGGCCGGCCTTGGAATTATGAACACCATGCTTGCCGCCGTCAACGAGCGCCGCTCGGAAATTGGCATTTGCAAGGCCATTGGCGCCGGCCGGGCACAAATCGCCTTCTTATTTCTGACAGAAGCGTTTCTTATCACATTGTCTGCCTCCTTACTTGGGGTGTTGTTGGGGCTTGCCATTGCTTTTGCTGGGTCTCTCTGGCTAAAAATTCCCATTGTAGTTCCCTTTACAAAGCTTTTGATGCCTACAATGGTCACATCGGTGATTGGTCTATTGTCGGGACTTGCCCCTGCCATGAAGGCCGCAAGGCTGCAGCCCGTATCCGCCATCAGAGACATTAATTAGCATTTTTTCACTATAAAAACCCGTCTGAAAAAAGCAGGCGGCTCTTTGCCTTTATTTCCCAAAGATTAAAAAAGGTTGGAAGCTGCGCTCCTTGCTTTGCGTCAGCACGGCCATTTGCGGCGGTTCCGCCGTGTCAGCTGTGGGGCCGACCATTGAAGCTGACAATCGTGATATTGC
>DUUG01000307.1 GCA_012841675.1 Clostridiales bacterium | reverse complement strand
GTTAAACAATAAAATAGCTCCGGGTCATACAGTTTTCTGTATGGCCCGATTTTTATGCCAAAGCTTTATTGAAAGCAAAGCATGACCTTAAGTTTGCATCGTACGGTTCCAACCGGTGGTCGTTGCAGGAATAGACCAAGGGCAAACGCGGCGGCCCGATATGTAAAAGAGTGCCTACATGGTGAAAGCCCCAGGAGGCAAAGGGAATTTTGGTGATGATATCGTTGCCGTTTTCCACGCGCACAGTTTGCGGCACACGCCTGTCGTAAGACTTTTGGAACGCGCGGTTGCCTACCCGCGGACACCCGAATAAAAAAACGCGATAGTCTCGGCGTGGGAAGTTGTATTCCAAGTCGACGGCGCATAGAATCGACAAGGCTGCCCCGTGGGAATGGCCGGCCACTTGAATGTAAAGCACATCGCTTGTCATCAGCGCGTGAATTTTGTCGCGCACACCGGGCGATTTATACGCTTGGATAAACCCCGTATGCACCCGGATTTTGGAGGCCGTGTTGCCGTAGGGAATGGTTTTCTGCCAGAACGTCAAGTTGGTTTGCCAATCTTTTTTTGAGTTAGAGCCGCGGAAGGTTATGTATAAGGTGTTATTTTCTTTTACGATCAAAGCCTGCACTTCCGAAGCCGCATCGTCAATGACAGTTGTGTTCTTCTGATGGCGAAAGAGTGACAAATCGCCGTAAACCAAAGCCGAACGCTCAAAGGCGCGGACAATTTCATAAGGATCCATCATGTAACCCCCTTTGCTTTCATACCTATGCAAAAGAAGGGAAAAACAGGAGAGAATACGAGCTTTATTTCATGAAATTTAGGCAATCGATGACATATCAAAAGGAATTTGTCCATATAAATGAAGCAGTAACGGGCGTGAAAGGATGGAGGGTCAAATGGAGCTTGAATTGAAGACTCGACAGATGGAAGTGACCAAGTTGGTTTATAACGCGGCCGCGGCAGCGGAGGAAAGCGGCGAAGCTGTCGTTCCCGACAGCCTGCCGGATATTGTTCGGATCGTCGAAACGGCCGCAATCTATGAGCCGAGAAGCAGAGAGGTCCGGGGCGGACGGTTGTATGTAGACGGTTTGGTTCGGGCAAGCGTGCTGTATGTGCCGGAAACGGGTGCAGGAATTTGCCGTGTGGGGCTTGACATACCGGTTTCTCAGGTGTTTGAGCTGCCGGATGGGATTGACGAGCGGAACACGACGCTGATTGTATCGGCTAAGCTGGCCCATGCCACAGCAAGAGAACTGAACCCCAGAAAAATAACGGTTCGCGCTTCGGTGGACTTCGTCTGTAAGGCTTATGTTCGGGAAACGCTGTCTGTTTACAGCGGCGTAGAAGAAGCGGAAAGCTTTGGCGTTTTCTGCAAAACCGAAACCGTGCGGGCTTTGGCCCCGGTGGGCATTCGGGAAAAGACCATTACCATATCCGATTCGGCAGAACTGACGGGAGTTTCTGCCTCGGGAGAGATTTTAAAAGCCGATATTACGGCGGAAACCACCGATTATAAGCAGATTTCAGATAAGATTGTATTAAAGGGCGATGCCCACGTCCGGGTTCTGGTCAAAACCGGAGACGAAGAAAAACCCGTCGTATCCGGCGAAGCGCTGTTCCCCTTCTCGGGTGTCATTGACTGCGCAGGCGTGACAGAAGAAAGCCGTGTACAGCTTTCGTATTCCGTCGGCGTGGCCGATTTGCAGATCACCTCCGAAGCCGGAACCGACCGCACCTTGCTTGCGGCCCGGGTCAATCTGGTGGTAGTGGCCGAGGCGCAGGAGCAGGTGGAATTCTCCCTGCTGACAGACGCATACTCCACCTCCCATCAGCTTCAGGCCGAGTGGGACAGCATTTCCCTGCTGCCTGTGGAGGAAAGCCATTCGGTGAAAACCACGCTGCGGGAGACAATCGGCGCCGGCGTGGGAATTAAGTCGGTGTATTCCTGCGCAGTGTCTACGGAAAACGTATCCACCGTCATGGGAGAAGACGGACCCAAAGCAGTTTGCGACGTCTCTGCCCGGCTCATCTTGGAAGCGGAAGACGGGGGCGTGTATGCCTTGACGAAGTCTATTCCCGTCAGTGCCGATCTGCCTGCGGGAACCTCTGTTTCTGCCGCGCTGATTAAAGATGAGAGCTATCACATCAGCGACCGGGAGGATATTGAGCTTCGGGCCGTGCTAGAATTCGTGCCTGCGGCGAAAACCGCCGACGAATACAAGCAGATTGCCTCCATAACTGCCGGTGAACCGCTGCCCAAACCAGCACGCACCCCGGCTGTGACACTCTGCTATGGGTTGGCCGGCGAAAGCTTCTGGGATTTGGCAAAGCGGCTTCGAACCTCGGAGGCGGATATCAAAGGTGCAAAAGATCTAAGTGGCGAGTACCCGCCCGGAGGCAGGCTTCTGCTTGTGC
>DUUG01000306.1 GCA_012841675.1 Clostridiales bacterium | reverse complement strand
GCTCCACCCTGTCCTGCTCCGACAGCAAAAAGTCAAACACCACGTTAGAAAGCTCCGCATCGTCTTTCACAACGATTTCGCGCACAAGCCTTCCCTCGTTAACGGCAATATACCCAAACAGGCTCCCGTCCGGCGCATGCACCGTATAGGCCCAGGCGCGGAGGTTCGTAAGGCGCAGGGCAAACTGGCTCTCGTCATAGACATAGCGGAAGGGCTTGGCATCGTAGATGGCCTTCATCTCTGCCACGGGGCTTTCGGCAAGGGAAAACCGCCGGAAGGTGTACCCCGTCGGCTCATGCGCCCGTTGGGCAACGCCCCGGCTCACGTTGACCACATAGGCATTGCCCGAGTTTTCATATCCGAAATGGTTATACCGGCTTCGCATGCCGCCCAGGTTCGACATATGCACGCCGTTTGCCTTCATTTCCTCGTCGTTGTATTCCATAAGCCGGGTCATGATACCGCGGCCGCGCTCCCGGGGGTGGGCGGCCACGCTTCCGATACCGACCACGGTAAGCTCGTTCTCAAGCAAAGCCAGCCGGCGGGGAAACGCCAGAATCGAGCCTTTAATTTTGCCGTTTTCCCACAGATTGATAAGATTTCGCATAGATTCGTCGGTTTTTTCGTAGAGATTGGGATACCACGCGGGAAAATCATGGGGGATAGAGCTTTTGCTGAACACAAAATCAATAAAATCTATGATTTCCTCGAATTGATCGGCGGTTCCTCTGGATATTTCAAACATGAAAACAGCTCCTTCGGGGTTCTTTGGGTAAAATAGCGGTTAAAAAACCAGATATATTTTAGCACAGGCTAGAAACCGTGTAAAGGAGGAAAAATAAAAAAGAACCGCGGAAATTTTCCGCGGTTCTTGGGGGTAGGAAGCTTAGTAACTAGCCTTGTTCAGAGAGCTTACTGCTTGACGAAGATGATCGTCACTGCAACGCCCTTATCAATGCCAATGTAAGCATTCCAGGTATCTTTACTCAGGTCACCGCTGTTCATGTACTCTAATCCACCGGTTACCTTCTTGTAGTAGAAGATCTTAGCGCTGCTGGAAACATCCAGAGGACTATTTTCTGCAACCTTGATGATACCATCTTCAAAGCCTTCAACCTTCTTGTCGAGGATTGCACCAGTGCCAAGAATGTCTCCTAATTCAATCTTATTAGGAGCTTCTTTTTTGCTCGATTTGACAGACTTAACAACGCCATCTTCAATTTGGATCTGAACAGCGTCAAAGACCTTGAGAACGTTCAGATCTGCATGAAGACCTTTAGTCGTAAAGGTGAGTTCTTTCACTTCGCCATCAACAATGCCCTTCAGGACAAACTCAACACGATCGCTGTAGGTCGTCCAGGTCGGATTGGCCGTCAGGAGCATAGTGGTGCCAGAAGTAGACGCAGGAGCCGTGATCATGGTCAGGCTAGTAGCATCAACCTCAACAACCGCAACGGTAACGGTCTTCAGGATGCCGGCAGTGCTGGCAACGTAGGAGATATTCTTAATGGCCTGATCATCAACAATTTCAGAACCCTTCACAACGGCGACTTTCTCATAACCGACAACCGTTCCTCCTTCCACAGTAACAGGCTTATAACGGACAAAGAACACGGAGTTCGCATTGTAATACAGATCGGTATTTTCAATCTTGCGACCGGTAGCCGTCGAAGCCTTCAGAACTTTCATACCCGAAGTTGTGAGAGCCTCGCCGCTATTATTGTCCAGCTTTTCAGCTTCTACATACAGTGTGTCGGTCTTTTCGACAACAATGACATTATATGTGCCGTCGTCATTGCGGGAGAAAGAAATGGCATAGCCTACGAATTTGTCTTGTAAGTCTTTCTCGGCTGCCTCGTCGTAGAATACTTGTTTGATGCCGAACACAGGAGCGCCAACAGCGTCAAACGCAATGGGTTTGTCGGTGCGAGATACTTTTACAAACTCTTCTTCATCTTCATCAAAGATCTTAGCAACCTTCAGAGTGTGCGTATCGCCGTCGGTGCCAAGAACCTTAATGTATGCGCCGGCATTGTCGCCGCTGGGAACAAAGTACTGCTCTACGAACAGGCCGTAGAAGTACTCAACCGTGTCATCGTCGCTCTGCGGAGTAGCATCGGCACCGTCGTAGATGTACTTGTCAGACATGAAGACAACGGGGTTATTGGTATCGTCTTTGGGAACTGCAACATAGTCATCAATGTCAAAATCAACAGCGGCCATAGCGGCGGGGGCAACTTCCTTGCCGTCCATGCGGTAGGTGCCATTGCTCAGCTCGACAATCTTGTCGCCCTTGACAGCAATAGGCTCAAGAACTTCAACAATAGTCGCATTGGCCAGCAGTTCGGCGCCAGAGTAAATCTTATCGCCTAAATCCTTAGCGCCTTCCTTGGCATCGTCGTTCTTGCCCAGGAGAGCATCGGCGTAGTTGACCTCAAAGAGAACTCTGTCATCTTTGGCTGCGCCGTTGAGTTCGTCAGCGATGTAAACCAGCTTGGTCTTGCTTTCGGAAATATTCGTCCCGCTCAGGACATCGATAACAACGTAGTCGCCCTTGACTTCAGCAATCTTACCGAGAGCATAGGTCGGCAGGGAGGTAGAATCCACAAGATAGGAGTCGGTGAGCCAGCCGCGGATAATGAGCTTGCCGTCATTGATAGCAATATCAACTGTCTTAGCATCCTTGAAGGGAAACGCTTCCTCCAGGAATGCGGCAACATCGCCGTCGCCCAGAATACTATCTTCTTCCTTCAAAGTAAGCGCACCATTACCGGCATAGTAGATTCCGAACTCGGAAATCGCGATCTTAACCTCGGTTCCATCAATGGTCAGAATGACATCATCATCCTTAACCTTACCGGAGAGCTTGTCGAGGCGGACATCCTCAAACAGCTTTTCGTCAGCAACAACAGCTAGGTTGTTGATGCGGTCATCCGTGTTACCATTGCGGTAGGTCCAGCGAATGGTTTTGCCGACCAGAGAGGGATCCAGTGTTTCGCCTTTCAGCGTATAGGTTACCAAAGATTCAGGCGTATTCATGTCGCTAATGGATTTAGCAACCTTATAAGACTTGCCATCCTTGGCATATTCCACAACAGTACCCTTAACAGCATCCGTAACACCGTATTTAGCATCTCCCAAGGTAACAATGCCTTCTCCAGTAGTTACAGGAATGTAAACATTTGCATCCTTGTCGAAGCGAACCGTGACAGCGTTAATGGCATTTTCCGCCATGACGGCAACGTCTTCACGGGTAGCGGCAGCAGCAGGGTTGCTAATGGAGGGCAGACCCTTCGTAATGCCTGCTTCGTGCGCTAACAGCAGAGCGTTCTGGCCCCAGTTGAACAGGGGGTTGTAGCCCGTAATGTAATCATCTTTGTAGCCCAGCGCGCGCAGGAACAGAACAGCAACTTCCTGATAGCTGATGCTGGCCTTGGGACGGAGCATACCGGCGCCGTCGCCCTTGAAGATCTGCTTAGAAACGTTGTAGCCTGCAAATGCACGAGCCCAAGTAGCCACCTGATCGGCGTCCTTGTAGGAAGACGTCAACAGAGAAGCATAGATGGGATTTACGTTGATGTCACCTGCATTGTGCACGGCATACATAACGCGGAACATCTGCTCGCGGGTGATGGGTTCCTTCGGGTTGAAGTTGCCATGGTTGTCACCCTGCATAATGTTCAGGTCGTGGACAGTTTGGACTGCATCTTCAGCATAGTCCGAAATGTCGTCTGCGTCTTTGTAGTCCACTGCGCCGGCAACGAGCCCAAGGGCCATTACCAAAGCCAGTGTCAATGACAAAAACTTTTTGAACATGCTTTTTCCTCCTTTTGATTTTGGGGGTTGGCTTACTTTGGCAAGCATCGCCCCCGATTCATTTTTGAGTATACTGGAAAATTTTACCATACGCAAGAGTTTCAACCTGTTTGTAACATAAGTGTAACATCGCCGCACCCTTGGGCAGGTTTTCCCAAGAGGTTTTGCCCGCGTATTGGCGAAAACAAGGGAATGCTTGCAGGGGGCTTTTTTGCAACCGGCTGGTTTCAGTATATTGGTCTGGGCGAAAATAGCAAGAGAGTCTGCGGCATTGTAATAAAATTGAAACATAGGCGCGGATTGACACTTTGGGGCGGTTTGACACATTGACGGTTTGAAACATAGGCGCGGGAGAAAAAACATGGTTCTTTTTCGCAAAAGGGGGTTGACACAGGCGCGTTGAACAGATATACTTAGTTAGACTAATTAATTAACAGGAGGTATCCCATGGATGCTTTTGCGACCGAACTGAACACCCTGCTGGTGGAAACCTACCATCTAATAGAGCGGGTGGAAGAAAACTCGGTCAAAAAAATGCGGGATGGCAACCTTTCCATTAACGAGGTGCATGTTTTGGAGGCCGTCGGCAAGACCGGCGAGCCCCGTACCATTAGCGAGCTGGCCGCCGATTTGGATATTTCCCTGCCTTCCGCCACGGTCGCTGTCAACAAGCTGGTTTCCAAGGGGTTTTTGGAAAAGCAGAGGGGAGAAGTGGACGGCCGGCAGGTTTTGATTTCCCTTACCAAAGAGGGAAAGACCATTGACCGCGTGCACCGATTTTTCCATGAGCAAATGGTGAAAAAGGTGGCGTCCGAGCTTTCCGACGAGGAAAAACAAGTGTTGCTTCGCGCCATACGGAATTTAAACCGTTTTTTTGAGAAACATACGTAACGGTTAAGCGTCTGCGCAGAAAGGATGCATTATGGCATTTTCTATCCTTGGCACGGGAAGTGCCGTGCCGTCGAAAGTTGTTACCAACTCGGAGCTTTCTATTTTTTTGGAAACCGATGATGAATGGATCTCCAGCCGGACGGGGATTTCCGAGCGAAGGGTTTTGACCTCGGAAAGCCTGACGGATCTGGCGGCAAAGGCCGCGGAAAGGGCGCTGGAGAGTGCGAATATCGCCGCTTCTGAGCTGGATTTTATCCTTTGCCCTACATTACGGGGAGATCAGCTTTTCCCGTCCCTTTCCAGCCGCGTGTCCGGCCGCATTGGCGCTTCCTGCCCGGCTTTGGACATTAACGCCGCTTGCTCCGGCTTTGTGTTTGCTTTGGACGTGGCAAGGGCGTATTTTGCGGCAGGGCAGGCAAGACGCATGCTCATTGTCTGTGCGGAGGCCATGTCTCGGCTTACCGACTGGACCGATCGGAGCACCACTGTTTTATTCGGTGACGCCGCCGGGGCGGTAGTGCTTGGACCGGGAGAGGGGCCTTTGGCGTTGCGGCTGACCACTTCGTGCAACGAGGAATGGCTTGTTTCCGACGTTCCGTCGGGCAACAGCCCCTTTGCCCCGTATTCGCCGGGCACGTTTTTACGCATGAACGGCCGGGAAGTGTTTAAGTTTGCCGTTTCTGCCATAGATAAAGACGTGAGACTTCTTTGCGAGCAGGCGGGCACTTCGCCGGAGGATGTGGATTACTACCTTCTGCACCAGGCAAACCTTCGCATTATCGAAGCGGCGCGCTCTCGCCTTGCCTTGCCGCCGGAGCGTTTTCCCACCAACATTCAGCATTACGGCAACACCAGTTCGGCCTCCATCCCCCTGCTGCTAGACGAACAGGTGCGGGCTGGAAACATGCAAAAAGGGCAGCTTTTGTTTCTTAGCGCATTCGGCGCGGGGCTTTCCACCGGCTCTTGCCTGTTGCGCTGGGAGGCTTAATAGAAAATCAGGAGGAATCACCATGAATCTCGAAACATTAGCAAACATTCTGGCCGATTATAAGGAAATGGACGCATCTTTGATCACAGCAGAAACCACCTTCGAGGAGCTGGAGCTGGACTCGTTGGACACGGTAGAGCTTCTCATGAAAATTGAGGACGAAACCGGGCTAACCTTAGACGTTTCGGAGGATCTCCGTTCCGTTGGCGACCTGCTGAAAGCGCTGGAGGCGCAAGGGAATGCTTAGGCTGCCGATTTGCGAGCTTCTTTCCATCGAATTTCCCATTATACAGGGCGGCATGGCTTGGGTGGCCGATGCGCACCTGGCCGCGGCGGTGTCTAACGCAGGCGGCATGGGGCTTATTGCCGGCATGTCCATGAACGGCGAACAGCTTAGGGCCGAAATTCATAAGGCCCGTTCGCTTACGGACAAACCCTTCGGCGTCAACATTATGCTTATGAGCCCGCATACGCCCGAGGTGGCGAAAGTCGTCATCGAAGAAAAGATTCCCGTTGTCACCACAGGGGCCGGCAACCCGTCCTCCTATATAAAAGCGTGGAAAGAGGCGGGTATTCAGGTGTTGCCCGTGGTCGCTTCTTCCGGCCTTGCGAAAATGATGGAACGAGCCGGCGCCGATGCTGTCATTGCCGAAGGCTGCGAGGCCGGCGGGCATATCGGCGAACTGACCACCATGGCTTTATTGCCGCAGGTCTGCGATGCGGTGAAAAACATCCCTGTAATTGCCGCCGGCGGCATTGCCGACGGGAGAGGACTGGCCGCCGCCGTTATGCTTGGGGCGGCCGGCGCACAGCTTGGAACGGCGTTTCTGGTGGCAGAGGAATGCACCATCCACGAAAACTACAAAAAGCGGGTGCTGGCCGCCAAAGACATTGACACCTTGACTACCGGCCACCGCTTTGGCCACCCCGTCCGGGCACTCAAAAGCAATTTTACCCGCACCTACCGCAAAAAGGAATTTGCCCCCGAATCTACCCAGGAAGAGCTGGAAGCCCTAGGTGTTGGCGCTTTGCGCAGAGCCGCCAGAGAGGGCGACGAGGAAAACGGCTGCTTTATGGCCGGTCAGTCGGCAGGGCTGCAAAAATCTATCCGCCCGGCACGGCAAATTATGGAGGAAATGACGGCACAGGCCGAAGAAATTCTGAAAGGGGCGGCCCGGTGGGTAAAATAGCGTTTTTATTTGCCGGCCAGGGAAGCCAAACGCCCGGCATGGGCCGGTCGTTATGGGAAAGCTCCGACGCTGCCAAAGAAATTTTCCATAAAGCCGAACAACTTCGTCCGGGGCTGACCGACCTTTGCTTTTCCGGGAAGAAAGAAGAGCTTTCGGAAACCGAAAACGCCCAGCCGGCGCTTTTTGCCGTGTCAACCGCCGCCGCATACGCTCTTATGGAGCTTGGAATTGCGCCAAACGGGGCGGCCGGCTTTTCCCTTGGCGAAATTCCTGCCCTTGCCTGCGCCAAAATTCTTTCTTTGGAGGATGCTTTTGCCCTTGTGTTAGAAAGAGCGAAGCTTATGCAGGCCTGCGCGGAAGAAACCAAAGGCGGCATGGCGGCGGTAATTGGCCTTTCCGATGAAGAAGTCACCGCTTACGCCAAAGAGCATGGCGTCTACGCCGTGAATTTTAACGCCCCCGGGCAGGTGGTTGTGGCGGGAGAAAGCGATATTTTGGCCGCCTTTTCCGCCTTTCTCAAAGGGAAAGCCCGTGTGGTTCCCCTTGCCGTTTCCGGGGCCTTTCACAGCCCCTACATGCAAAAAGCCGCCGACGAGCTTGCTTTTTGGATGCGCCGCCTTACCTTTTCCAAAGGCGACATCCCCCTCTATGCCAACGCGACGGCTATGCCTTATAGCGAAAGCGGCATGTCCGCCGCGGAGCTAGTCGCAAGGCAGATCGCAAGCCCTGTTTTGTGGCGCAAGACCATGGAGCGCATGATTTCCGACGGGTTTTCCGCCTTTGTAGAGGTCGGCCCGGGAAATACGCTTAAAAATCTTTTGAAAAAAATCTGCCCCTCCGCTCTGTGTCTTTCCGTATTCGACGGAGAAAGCCTTGTAAAAACCGCAGAATGCTTAAAGGAGAACAACTATGCTTAAGGGAAAAACCGCTCTGGTAACCGGCGCTTCCCGAGGAATCGGCCGGGAAATTGCCTTGACGTTGGCCGAGCAGGGCGCTAATATTGCCGTTTTCTACGCAGGAAATGCCGAAAAGGCCGAAGAAGTCTGCGCTTTGGCTTCGGAGTTTGGCGTTATGGCCAAAAGCTTCCGGTGTGACGTTTCCTCCTATGAAGAAAGCAAGGCCTCCGTAGACGAGGCGGTAAAGTTTTTCGGCGGCATTGATATTTTAGTAAACAACGCCGGTATCACCAAAGACCGGCTGATTCTGCAAATGACGCCGGAGGAATTTGAGCAAGTGCTTAACGTCAATTTAAAAGGCGCTTTCTATATGACAAAACACCTTTTTCCCCATTTTAT
>DUUG01000305.1 GCA_012841675.1 Clostridiales bacterium | reverse complement strand
GTCAACATGAGCGATCCGGCTACACCTTCCGCCATGGAAATAAAGCTGCAGGCCGACGGCACAGTAACCGCATATATAGAAGGCGACGCTTTAGTGCTTCAGCCGGATGCTGCCGGGTATGTTTCCCTTCCTCTGGCCGCCGGCGAAGGCGTTTTCCTCACGATCAACAAGTAAACCACCGATATTAAAAAGAAGGAGAGTATTATTATGCTGAATGTTGCATTGCTAAGTCGCTGGCACCCCCATGCGTCCGGCTATGGTCGGGATTTTTCGTCCCGCTCCGATGTTAAGGTGACCGTCGTATGGGACGAAGTCCCCGAACGCGGTAAGGCCTGGGCGGAAGAACTGGGCTGCGAGTTTGAGGCCGATTACGATAAAGTGCTTGCCCGCGCCGATGTAGATGCCATTTGCTGCACCGCGCCGACCAGCATGCACAAAGAGCTGTTTATCAAAGCGGCTGCGGCCAAAAAACACATATTTACCGAAAAGGTTTTAGCCGCTACAAAGCAGGAAGCCCTGGAGATCAAGGAAGCGGTGGAAGCGGCCGGCATTAAGTTCTGCATTTCCTTCCCTATGCGGACCCAACCCCACATCCTCTTTGCCAAAAAGCTGATTGAGGACGGCACCCTCGGCACGATTAACTACCTGCGTGTGCGCAATGCCCATAACGGTATCTCCGGCGGCTGGCTGCCCGAGCATTTCAAAGACCCCGTCACCTGCGGCGGCGGCGCTATGATGGATCTGGGCGCACATCCTATGTACCTGTGCTCCTTCCTGCTGGGCAAGCCTGTCAAAGTCTCCTCTACCTTTAACAAGCTGTATGATACGCCCGTTGATGACAACTGTGTTTCCGTCATCGAGTTTGAGAATAAGGTCATTGCGGTTTCCGAAACCGGCTTTGTCACCGACTCCTCCCCCTTCTCTCTGGAGCTGAGCGGCACAAGAGGCACCTTTATTGTTGGCGGACCGGACGGCAAGGCTTGGCTGAAATCCTCTGAAAAGCCCTCCCCTTTCGGCGGCTGGATGGTGCCGAACCTGCCAAAGGCTTTGCCCTCCGCCATTTCCCAGTTTGTAGACGCAGTTTTAAACGACGGCGAAATCATATTTGGTATGGACGATGCCATTGCCCTTTCCGAGCTGATGGACGGCGCCTATCGTTCCTATCACGAAGACCGTGTGGTGTACTTTAACGAATTCTAAGTTGTTTTCATGTAAAAAGAGCCGACCCCAAGGGTCGGCTCTTTTAATTGGCCGGAAATAAGGATGCCAACATATTCATAAATCCACTGCTGGTGGCGGAAAAGGCATAGTTGACGCAGGCAATATCCGTAATGCCCCACTCTTTTGCCTTTTTAGTTAAGTTCAATGAGGGTTTTCCACTGGCGTTAAACTCCCGCGGATCTACCACATAGACCTCTTCGTAGTGATCCGTCAAAAACGGAACCAAGGCGTTGCCGTAAGACTCTTTTGTAACAAGGAGTTTCTTTCCGTTTTTCACGGTTTGGTTTTGAATGCGAATAACGGGATGATCTCCGGACAAGAAGATGCCGTATTTCCAGCTAGTTGAGAATTTGTCCCCATTTTCGCTAACTATGGGGATGGATACGCCGCCGGTTAAAGCGCCTG
>DUUG01000304.1 GCA_012841675.1 Clostridiales bacterium | reverse complement strand
TTCCCGCTGTCGGACAAGGCCGCCGCTGCCGTTTGGCAGCTTATGGAGGCATTCCCGCTAGCACCCCGTTTGTTTATGGAGCCTTCGCCTGACGGTCTATTTCAAACGCTATACCTGGGGCACAAGTACATGGATCCGGCGGCCTATTCCTATATGGAGGTTTTAAACAGCCCGCTAAACCCCTTTGCCCCTATCACCAGTTTCCCGACCGAAGGAAAAATCATTGCTATCTCTTATTTTGACGAGCCTGCTCGTCTGAAACCCATTTACCAAGCGGCCCTCCAGGCTTCCGGCATTAAAGCCGTCTTATATGACAGCACAGCCTATGAAAACCGGGCGTATATGGAAATATTCTCCGACACAAGCGGCAAAGGAACCGGCGTTTTGGCCGCAAAAGAGATTTGCGGCGCCGACCAGGTCTTTGTTTTCGGCGACAACTTTAACGATATTGACATGTTCCGCGTGGCCGACCAGAGCTTTGCCCCCGAAAACGGGGAGGAGGAGATGAAAAAAATGGCCACACGGGTAATCCCCTCCAACCGGGAGGGCGGCGTTATTTCCACCATGGCCGAGCTTTTCCGCCTATATCAAAAAGGAGAGCAAGGATGACAACGGCTTTTTCTCCCGTTTCGGGCAACGCGTATGCCATTGGCGCCTGTCAGCCCGCTTCGGCAGACCTCTGCCAAAATGAGCTTCTCTCGTTAACGCCGCCCTGCAAGGCGGTGCATTGGCTCGACGCAGGCACCCCTGTGATTTTACTGCCTGAGCCGTTTGCCACTTCGGCACCTAACATTTCCGCCGCAAAGCCCATTTTCCTGCGCCATATGTTTCCCGCCGACCTTTGGCTTCCGCCGGACACTTTGGCAAACGCCGACATTTTGGCAGACGCTCTCGCGCCGCTTATTACAAAGCCCGTTGCGTTGCAGATTCGCCGGGTGGCAGTCGATCGGAATTCCGAGCTGTCCTTTGCCGGCACAGCCGCTTTGGCGGAAGCGCTTTCGAAAAAAGGACTTCTTTTGCCGGAGCAGAAACAACAAGCCCCTCTTGACAGCAACGTCCTGTCTGGCGTCATAACGCCGGAAGGGGGCATTTTCGGCGTTTCGAAAGTTTCGGACAATATAAGCCCCCATGCCGGCGGCATGCGGCATTTTACACCCGAAGAAACGGCCCATCTAATCAGCCGGGCAGAGCACAAGCTTTCCGAAGCCATTGAGGCGTTTTCGTTAGAGTTGCCAAAGGGTGGGGAAGCGCTGGATCTGGGTGCCGCGCCGGGGGGATGGAGCAAAGTCCTGCTTTCCCACGGCATGCGCGTAACCGCCGTGGACCCGGCCAGCCTTGCACCGGAGCTTTCCGGAAAAGTCGCCCATTTTGCCGGATTGGCTCAAGATTTTGCCAAAACTGAACTTTCCAAGCAAGCCCCCGCCCGGTTTTCCGTCATTGTCAACGATATGCGGCTGGACGTGGCCGAATCGGCCCAGGTGATGGTGTCCCTTGCTCCGTTGGTCATGGAAGGCGGCTTGGTCATTATGACTTTCAAGCTGCCTCAAAAAGGCAAAACCGCCGCCATCAAAAAGGGCATGGCCATTATGGAGCAAGCCTATGCTCGCCAAAACGCAAGGCAGCTTTTCCACAACCGGTCGGAAATCACCGCGGTGTTTACGAAAAAGTAAGAAGTTTTGCATAGCCGGCGATTGCTAGCCGTTTACGCTACCTCATCGAAACACAGAAACGCCGGCAGTTTGGCATTATTCATCGAGAATTTTACCGCTGCGCCGGTGGAAAATGAGTCATTAAGCCGCAAAATAGGCAAACTAAAAAGCGGTGGAACCCAATGTTCCGCCGCTTTTTTACTTCCTAAACTCTATTTTTGATTCCGCTGAGCACATGCCACACATCTGCGCCTGTAAAACCGCATTTTCTATACAGCGCTTCCGGACACGTCGGGTTGTTCACCTGCCCGGAGACGGTGACAAACTTTGTTATCCCACGCATGCGCCAAAACAGCTCGTTTACCACGAAGCTGCCCAGCCCCCGCCCGGAGTACTCTTTCAACACCTGAATCCACTCCAGAACGCCTTCGCCTAGTTCGCGATCCAACTCTGCAATCCCCGTTGCCACGATTGCACCGGTTTGGCAATCCTCTACGGCAAGCCAGAGATCGGCACAGTAGACAGGGTGCTTCTGATACCGTTCCGCCTCCTCCACTGCTAGCCGGAGATTTGCATAGCATTGGCTTATATGGGTGGAAAACTCGGCAAGAGTAGCCGGTCTGACCCGGAATCCCACCGGCACAACGGGCTGTTTAAGCCCTACTAAATCATGCTTCAGGCGAAAATACGGTTCATCTGCCGCATTTATCCATTCCTCCGGACAAAAACCCCGCTCATGTACAATATGTATATGTCCCAGCGGGGTTAATCTAACCGCTTTCCAAAAGGGGATGGAACAGGTTCCGCACGGATCCTTAAGATATGCATCTCTATCTATCATGCGTAACTCCTTGCAAAAAGCGATACCTAACTTCCGTTAGGTATCGCTTTTGTTATTCCCTAAGGGTAACCCTTCGTTTTAAATCCGCTTTTAATCGAACACAACTTCCTTGCCGGTGCGGGCAGATTCGTATACAGCGTTAATGATGCGAACAGCCTTGGTAGCTTCCACAGGGCCAATCATGGGCTCCCGGTCGAAGCGAACGGCATCGACAATATCCTGTACATGGAAAGAGTGGCCGCGAACGACCGTGTGGTCCGATGCCGGAACAACGCCGGCGGCGCCGTATTTCTGCAGCATTTCGGCTTCTTCTTCCTTCATGTTGTCGCCCTTAATGCGCCAGACAGTCAGGCGATCGCCGTCAATGTGAATAGACCCGTCGGTACCGGTCAGCTGGATATCGGTGCCGTAGCCGGGGTAAGCAGACGTGGTGGAAATAAGGTTGACAACGGCGCCGCTCTTGAAGGTAATAATCGAGTTGGTAAAGTCTTCGGTTTCAATCTTGTGGTTGACAATCCGCATAATGGAGCGAACGCTCTTAACCTCGCCCAGCAGCCACTGCATGAGGTCGACAGTATGGACGCCCTGGTTCATAAGCGAGCCGCCGCCGTCTAATGCCCAAGTGCCGCGCCAGCCGTCATTGTGGAGGAAATACTCGTCAGAGCGATACCAGTTGACCCGGAACAGACCCGTGTAAATCTCGCCCAGACGGCCTTCTTCCACGGCCTTTTTCGTAGGCTCCATAACGGCGTTGCGGCGATTCTGGAACACGCCGCCTACCTTCAGGCCCGTTTCCTTGCGGACTTCTTCAATGGCCAAAATTTTATCAACAGTAATGTCCATGGGTTTTTCGCACAGAACGTGCTTGCCGGCGCGCAAAGCCTCAATGACCATGTCAGAGTGCATGCCGCTGGGAGTGCAAATGGAAACAACGTCGATTTCCGGATTTTTGAGCATCTCAGTATAATCGGTGTAGAACTTCGCCGAGGCAGCCCCGGGATGCTTTTCTAAAATTCTATCCAGTGTCTGGGGGCGGATGTCACACAGAGCCACCAGCTTGCAGCCTTCCGCTTCCAAAGCGCCCTTTACGTGCGCATGGCCAACACCTAATCCGACAACGGCGAAACCTACTGTTTTTGCCATTTTCTACATCTCCTTTTTCATTCTTAACAAATTTACAGCGCCGAGCTTGTAACCTTCGGCGGGAAAGCAAAGTCTGTGAAGCGGCCGGCAATATCGGCCGTTTTCGTATCACCGCTGTGAACGACAATGCGGAAGCGCCAGCTCATCTGTTCTCCCTTGGCCAGTTTCCTCGGCCCGGGCACATAAAAGTTGTTCACAGCCATAAGCCCGTAATTGCGGGCATGCCAGTACGTCGGAAAGCCTTCGTTGCTCGGATGATCCAGTACGGCAATGCCGCAAACGTGGCCGTTTTCCGTTCCGTAGTAATCCACAAACGGCGCACGCTTCATCCAAATCTCGTCTTCGTTGATGCCGCCGTGTCCACTGACCATAGTACCCGTGTTTTGCACTTTGAGATTTTCGGCCATGCGGATAGCCAGAGGGCCTGCTTCCTTCGTGGCGCCTAAGGTAACGTCGTCATAGGCGGCCGTAAGCGTAATTTCCACATCAAACAGAGAGGCCGCATCGGGCATCTGGTAGACTTTATAGCGGGTGGTTTCATCCAGTAGGGGCTCTCCCTCGTGGGTGGTCCACTGGTTCTCGGCGGTAAAGGCCGTATAGGCGCCGCCGTTTACGAAATCGTAGAGTTTTTTGTTTCTGATAAATCCGTTTTTTCCCTTAGGCTCGTTCCAAGTATCGACGCCGTTGACATCGCCGTGGGAAATCCAGAGAGAGCGGTGGTGGGGATGCTCTTTGGTTTCAAAGTCCAGCCTTGTCACTTGGGTTCCGAATTGGTCATAAAACGGCCCGAAGTAGGGCTTGGCCAAATCGGTTTTGGTGTAATACTCGGCAAACTGCCGCCCGTCTAGGTAGACAGACACGCCCCGGTCGGTTTGCCGGCTTTGCGCCGTTCCCGGCGAGGTGGCACGTGCCACGGTAATGTTTAACTCCTCGCCCGCAGGCAGCAAAGGCAACACAAAGCAAACTTCCGCCGTGTCTCCCTGAAAATAACAGGTGGCCGGCAACGGACGCCCGCCCTCGGGCAGGATAGCGGCTTCGCCTGTATCAATCAGCGCGCGAAGCTCGGCGGCAGGCACGGTAAAAGAAACCGGCGTGTTGACGCGGGTATGGTTCCCGGCACTTACAATGAAATGCATGAAACTTCCTCCTTTACTTTAAATAGGAGCGGATGTTTTCATAAGAGGTCTTGAGAATGTCCCAAGGATCCCGGTTGAATTCCTCGTGTTCCACGATAATGTATTCACAGTCTGATTTCTTAACCGTCGCGGTGACGGCAGCCCAGTCCACTTCGCCTTCGCCAATGGCCACGTCCCGGCGGACCCCGTCGACGAACTGAACGTCTTTATAGTGGACGGTAACAATGCGGTTTTCATAGCGGGCCAGCCAATCAGCCGGATCCTCATGGGCGGCATAGCAGTGACCCGTGTCAAGCTGCAGGTGGACGGAAGGGGCATGGTCCAGCAGGACGGCCTCGCCGCAGGTGTCACCCTCCACCGGCAGAAACTCGAACCCGTGGTTGTGGTAAGAAAGGGTAATGCCTTCTTTGGCAAGCTCTTCCGCAGCAATTTCCATTCTTTCGGCAAAAGCGGCAAAGCCGTTTCTCGTGCGGCAATACCACCGGCCGGGCATGGAGGGAACGGAACAGTGGGTCGCGCCCAGCGCCTTATGGTCGGCAATGACCTGTTGCAGATTGGATACGACGGCTTCAAAGCCCGTATGGGTCGAAACGGTGCGCAGGCCGTAATAGGCCAGAAGCTCGGCCAGTTCTCCGGCGGAAAGCCCGTAATAACCGGCGGTTTCAACGACGGTGTAGCCACATTTGGCCAGCTTGGCCAGCGAATCCTTTAGATCGTCCATGTTGCGGGTGTAGTCACGCAATGTGTAAAGCTGAAGACCGATTGTCATACAATGTCCACCTCGTTATTCTTACTTCAACTTAAAGTTTATCACAGGGGGATATTGAATGCAAGTAAAGCAGGGCATTTTTCAAAAGTTTTTGCTTCCTTTGTAAGGGGCGCTCCGCTTGTCGCCAAGGAGCGGGCGTGATATAATAGTTACATCTGACTATTTCGTGTTTCTTTTTGCTTTTTTACGTTGTTTTTGCGCTTTCTTACTTGTAAAACCAAAGGTAGGGCTTTTTGGTTTTATGGCTTAAAAAATACCATCTTCGGGAGGAGCATTATGCATTTGATTCCTTTTTCGGAAGTTTCCGCGGAAAATGGCGTTACTTTTCTGGTTTGTCCCGCCCTTTCCGAAATTAAAAACCTGCGTCACTGCTTTTCCACTCGCATAGGCGGCGTAAGCAAGCCCCCCAGAGATTCCTTAAATTTAGGCCATGCGGAACAGGACGAGGCCGGAAATGTTGCCGAAAATTACCGAAGAATTCTGAAGGCCGCCTTTTCTAAAGACGCGCCCATTGCCTTTACCAAGCAGATTCACAAAGACTTTGTGCGACTTGCCGATACAAGCGACTGCCTGCCTGTGGAACAGGCCTTTACGGCGCAAGAATGCGACGGGCTGATAACGGATACGAAAAACATCGTTTTGTCCGGCTATTTTGCCGATTGTGTGCCGATTTTGCTCTACGATACGGCAAAACACGCCTGCGGCGTGGTGCATGCCGGCTGGCGGGGGACGGCCATGGCCATTGCTCAAAAGGGCGTTGCCGCCATGCAGGCCAACTTCGGCACAAACCTGGCGGATATCATAGCCGCCATTGGCCCTTCCATCGGCCCTTGCTGTTTTTTGTGCCACGACGATGTGACAACCGCCATGGAAGTTTTCGGCCCCCTTGTAAAGCCCTTTATAAAAAAAGCCGACGACGGCCGGTTTTCCGTGGATTTAAAGCAAATTAACGGCACATTGCTTGCCAATTGCGGCGTTTCGGAGATTTACGTCTGCGAAAGCTGCACCTGCTGTGACAAGCGGCGGTTTTTCTCTCACCGGCGGCAGGGGCCTAGCCGGGGCGCCATGACCGCCATGATCGAGCTTTTGTAAGTATTCTTGCAGCCCTTTGAAAAATGGCGGGAGGTATCCATGAGAGAATTTATAACCAAAGTGCCTATCAGAAAGGGTTGGTCGGGCGACGAAAAATACCGTTTGACCGACAAAACGGGAGAAAATTACCTCCTGCGCGTAACCCCCCGTGACAAAAGCGGGAGCCGCAAGGAAATGTTTGTTTTGATGGAACAGGTTGCTTCCCTCGGCGTGCCCATGTGCCATCCTTTAGAGTACGGCGAATGCGAGGAAGGCGTTTACACACTTATCAGCTGGGTTGACGGGGAAGACGCCGAAACGGTCATTCCGACCCTGTCGGCGGAAAAGCAATACGCCTATGGTCTGGAAGCCGGGCGGATTTTGCAAACCATCCACTCTATCCCCGCCCCTGACACACAGGAGGATTGGGAACCGCGGTTTAACCGAAAGATAGACTCCAAGATAAAAATGTACGAAAACTGTCCCCTCTCATATGAAGGCGGGCAGGCTTTTCTCGACTATATTCAAGAAAACCGCCATCTTCTTAAAAACCGCCCCCAACGCTTTCAGCACGGGGATTATCATATCGGCAACATGATGATCAGCACCGACGGGCAGCTTATGATCATCGACTTCGACCGTTTTGATTTCGGCGATCCTTGGGAGGAATTTAACCGCATTGTCTGGTGCGCGCAAAGCTCGCCTTTATTTGCCTCCGGCATGGTAAACGGATACTTTGACAATGCCGTTCCCGTGGAGTTATGGCATCTTTTGGCCCTGTATATTGCAAGCAATACCCTTTCCTCCCTCCCCTGGGCCATCCCCTTCGGAGAAGAGGAAGTAAAAGTCATGCAGAAGCAGGCCCGCCAGGTCTTGCAATGGTATGACCATATGCGAAAGATTGTACCCGGCTGGTATGCGCCCCTCTAATATTGGCAAAGGAAACGCAGAAAGGAAGTCCCATGAAAAAACTCATTCCGGCTTTACTGGCCTTTATCCTATTATGTTCTGCCTGCAAAACACCCACTCCGGCGGAGCAGACGACAACGGCACCTTCTGAAACTACCGCCCCGGCGCCTGTTTTGCCCTCCCAGCCCACAAGCGGTTTGTTTGGGATTCCTTTTGTACCGCCTAAATCCGGCGGCTTTAACCCCATTACCAATCAAAGTGCATTAAATGCCGGGTTTATTCCGCTGGTGTATGAAAGCCTTTTTAAACGGGACGAGCAGTTTCGCCCCGTAGCACTTTTGTGCCAATCCTACGAGTTTTCGGGGCATATTCTAAACATTTCCCTTAAAGAAGGCGTTTTGTTTCACGATGATACGGAGCTGACCGCCGCTGATGTGGTGTATTCCCTCCAGCTTGCCAAAAACCAAAGCAGTTTTTATGCCTCCCGGCTATCCCTATTCTCCGACTTCCGCGCCACCGACCGCTATTCGCTTTCTATGTACGTGGCGGAAAAAAACGCGCGGGTGCTGGCCCTGCTGGAGGTGCCCATTATAAAGGCAAATACAGGCAATTCCTCCGATGCGGTTGGTTCCGGCCGGTACCGCCTGCAAACATCGGACGAGCTTCAGTTCCTCACTCCCTTTTCCGATTGGCACAGCACCGACGGGGAGGAGCCTGCCGTGCCTCATCTGCTGTTGGTAGAAGTGCCCGATATGGACGCGTTAATCTACAACCTCGCCGCTGGCAATTTAGACGGTTTTCTGGCAGACCCGCTAAACAGCCAGGGCATTGCGTTCCCCACGGACGCAGACCGGTATACCGTCGAAACTTCCTCGCTTTTTTATCTGGCCTATAATACAGCCCGCTCTCCCTTCCACCAAACGGATGTGCGTGTGGGGCTGGGACGGCTCATTGACCGGCAGGAGCTTTCCAAGTCTTGCTTCTCGGGTTTCTTATCGGCGGGGGCGGGCCTTTTCCCCCAGTCTGCCGCGTTTGCCGACGAGGCTCTGCTGGAGGAAATGGCAGGGTACAACGTTTCTGCCGGGCTGGCACTTTTAGACCAAGCGGGCTACCGGCCCGACGGCAATGGCGTTTTAAGAAACTCTTACGGCCAGCTGTTGACGGTTTCTATTTTAGTAAACGCCGATAACAGCCACAAAACCGCCGCCGCGCAAGCAATTGCCGAAATGCTTACTTCCGCCGGTGTAACGGCCTCTGTTTCGGCGCTTTCCTTCGATGCCTACAAGCAGGCCGCAGAAAACGGCGATTTTGATGTTATGCTTGCGGAAACAACTCTTTCCCCCCATTTTGATTATGCCATGCTTCTGTCCGAAAACGGCGCCTTAAACTTCGGAAAATATGCCAGTGCTTCCGTTTCCAACTTCATTTCCGACTTTGCCCGGACACTGTTTACGGATGCGGAATATCCCGGCGCGGCACTGGCCGCCCATGTGGCGGAAAACGCGCCTATCCTGCCCCTTGGATACAAAAAAATGGTGTTTCTTGTGCGCAAATCTAATGAGCTGGTGGGCATAAAGCCTACCGTAAGCGACCCCTTTGACAATATCCTTAACTGGAGTCACCGATAGGAGGGAAGAATGTGTCTTTGAAGCTTTTGCACTTTGGCGACCTGCACTTAGACGGGGCCTTTGAGCGGCTGTCCCCGGAAAAAGCGGCCGCCCGCCGCAAGGCCACCCGCGCCCTTTTAGATCAAATTGCCGCTTTGGCCCGGGAAGAAAAGGTTGACCTTGTTTTTTGCGCCGGGGACCTGTTCGACGGCCCCACGCCTTATTACGATACCATCGAAGCTGCCGCTTCGGCGTTTGCTTCCCTTGCCATCCCTGTGTTTATCGCGCCGGGCAACCACGACTGGTTTGACGACCATTCTCCCTACGCTGCCATTGCCTGGAGCGACAACGTACATATTTTCCAAGGCCTTACGCCGACACCCGTAGAGCTTCCGCACCTAAACTGCCGGGTCTACGGCGTGGGCTATACGGAACGGCGCCCTCCCATAACGCGTATGCTCACCGATTTTCAAGCGCCGGAAGATGGCATAATAAACCTTTTCCTCGCCCACGGCGAAGTGGGCAATACGGGCGAATATCTTGTGTTTGGCCAGGAGGAAATTGAAAAAGCAAACCTTGCCTATCTGGCGCTAGGCCATATCCACAGGCATTGTCAGACCCAAGTCGGCCAAACCTTGGTGGTGCAGAGCGGAAGCGTGGAAGGCCACGGCTTTGACGAGCCGGGAGAAAAGGGCGTTGTCATTGCGGAAATTTCCAAGGAAGGCGCAACGGCAACCCTTGTGCCTCTGCCGGGCAGCCGGTGTGTGCCCGTTTCCTTGGATGTTACACCGTTTATGGAAATGCCCGACCCGGAAAAGGCCATTGCCGAAGAAGCCGCAAAAATAGCGGAAAAAGTTTGCCCGGCGGAAAGGGCCTTTCTCCGCTTGGATCTTTTGGGAACGGGCGAGATAAACGAAAATAAAATCAAAGAAAACCTGCGCCAATTTTTAGCGCTTCGTTTGACAAGCGACGTCCGTCCGCCCGTTTCCCCCTTTGACAAAGCTGGGGATGACAGTTTGACGGGCCTATTTGTTCGAACCATGAAAGAAAAATACGATGCCGCTTCCGAAGAAGAAAAAGAGAAAATTCTGCTTGCCCTTTCCTTCGGGCTGGCGGCCATTGAAAACCGCGAAGATATTATAAGCTTTCGCGGGTATCAACCGGAGGGGAAGCCCATATGAAATACCGATCTATAGCCGGCACCTTCGGCTGTTTAGACAACGCCGAGCTCACCTTTGGGCCGGGGTTGAACGTAATCTGCGCTCCCAACGAATCGGGGAAGTCCACTTGGTGCGCCTTGCTGACGGCGCTTTTGTACGGCGTGTCCACGTCGGAAAAAAGGCGTCTTGACTTCCTGCCCGACAAATTGCGGTTTGACCCGTGGAGCGGCAAGCCCGCCTTCGGCAAGCTCACCGTCGAATGGAACGGCGAGCTTATCGATATTTACCGAAAAACCAACCGAAACGGCATTTTGCAGGAGTTTTCCGCCGTCTACGCCGAAAGCGGCGAACCGGTTCCGGAATTCACTGCCAAAAACGCCGGCGAAAAGCTCACCGGCGTTTCTAAGGATGTATTTGTCCGGTCGGCGTTTTTTTCCGGCACCTCTTTGGCCGTTTCCCAAAACGACGAACTGGAAAAGCGCATTGCCGCCTTGGCCGGCACAGGCGAGGAGGAGGTTTCCGCCTCTGCCGTATTGTCTAGGCTTGGCAAATGGGCCAACGAACGGCAATACCAAAGGCGCGGCCGCATTCCTGCCTTGGCCCAGGAAATCCAAGAATATTCCGCAACCCTTGCGGAAATAGAGCAGGAAAATATGGCCGCTTTGTCCACCAAGCGCCGCTTATTAACTCTTCGGGCCCAAGAGGAAGCGGCCACAGCCGCCGCAATGGCAGCCAAAAGACACGAGGTAAAGCAAAATCGGGCGAAAATCGAGGCAGCACGGGCGGAATTGTCTGCCCTTGAGACAAAAATAAACGCCATTATTGAGGAATACGGGCTGGAAGGCCCCCGCGGGGATGAAGATGCCTTAGCCGAGGCGGAAACCGCCCTCACCCTTGCCAACGGCCGCCAGATGGAGGAACAGCTTGCCAAAGCAAGTCTTTATCAAGCGTCCCTTCGCCTTTCCGAATGGGAAAAACAGTGCAAGCCTTCGCCCTTTGACGGGCTTTCCGACGACTATGCTTTGGAAATAGCGGAGGAGGAGTACGAAGCCGTTGGGCAAGATTTGGCAACACGGCCAAAGCGCTGGCCTTTCTTTGCCGGGGCCATTTCGGCCGCCGTTGCGACGATTTTAATCGTCACCCGTTTTTTCACTGAAACAGCAGGCATTCTCATGCCCTTGCTTTTTATAGGGCTTGCCCTGGGCGGAATCGGGTACGGCGTGTATACGGCCCTGCAAGCCGCCCAGCGGCGTAAAAACGCTCTTGCCGTCTGCGAAAAATACGGTACCACCGCCCCTGAGGGAATTCTCTCCGCTGCGGCCGAGTACGTCAGCCAGATGGAGGAGCGCCGTGCAAGAATCCGCGCCCGGGAGGAAGCCGACCAAAGCTATATGCATGCGGCAGAAGTGGCAACTTTAGTTGCCAACCGCGCCGAAGCGGCCCTTGCAAAGCTCGACATCTCCTTTGACAAGGAAGCCCAAACCGTGCTAAAGCGCCTTTCTGCCGGACAGACCGCCCTTCGTCAGGCCAAACTGGCCAAGATGGCGGCGGAAGAAAAGCTTGCCATTTTAGAGCAGGAGCTTTCGGCGGAACAGGTAGAAATGACAGACTCGGGCGAAGAAGAAGCCGTTGCCCTTACTGCCGCCGAAGCGGAAAAGGCAAGGCAAGAAGCCGTTGCCGCCCGCTTTGCCGTCGAAGCGGAAGATGCAAGGCATCAAGGGCGCCTTTCCCACTACCCCGACAAGGCAGAGCTTGTGGCTTTACTTTCGGCAAAACAGGAGGAGCTGGACAATGCCCAGGCCGAGCTGGAGGCCATAACCTTGGCCCGCTCTGTTTTAGAAGATGTGTCCGGCGTTCTTTCTCGGAGGCTGACGCCCAAGCTAAGCCGGCGGGCCGAGGAAATTTTTCAAACCCTGACCCACCACCGCTATGACCGGATCCAGTTTGAGAAAAACTGGAAGGCCCAAGTGGTTTCCGCCGATTCTAAAGAGCCCCGGGAGGTGTTCTACCTCTCCGCCGGCGCCACGGAGCAGCTTTACTTGTCTTTGCGGCTGGCCCTTTCGGAAGTGATGTTTGAAGCGCCTCTGCCGCCGCTGGTTCTGGACGATGCGTTTGCCACTTTTGATGACGAGCGGTTGGAAAGCGCTTTGGCTTTGCTGGCCGACATGGCCAAAACCCGTCAGATTCTGCTTTTTACCTGCCGGCAAAGCGAAGCCGACCGGGCAGAAGCCTACGGTGCCGTAAGAATTCATCTTTAAGAATAAAAAAGGATGCATACCAAAGTATGCATCCTTTCAATTTTTATGGGATTTTAGAATTGGCCCTCCATCAGGATATTTAAAATGGCGTACATAAGCTCTTCCTCTAAAATATACAAATCTTCTTCGTTTGTCATGTCATACACGTTGGAAGCATAGTCGGTGGGGAAGGAAATTTCTTCCGTTGCCTTTTCGGCGGTAACCGAAGCAGAAATCTTGGCGGTAATAGGCGCAACGCCGGTCAAAGCTTCGGGAATGGTTATGTCAAAAAACATATCGGCGCTATATGCACCGGATTTTGCGGTTTTTACCACGGTGGTAACGGTCAAGGGCTGGATGGAAATGCCTGCAGACGTGACGGTTATATCCGTTTTGGTCTGCACGCCCTGCTCTTCCTTGGAAACAACACTGTCCAGCTCGATGGTAGCTTCACCGTCTACATCCAGTACCAGCTTGCGCGTAGCGCCTGCCATGGTGTAGTCCAGCTTCAGTTGGACTTTCTCGCCATCTGCATCGCCTTCGAAATATACGAAGCCCTTGGCATTTTCCTTGTTTTCCGTATAGCCCATGGTGATGGTTACGACAGCCTGCCCTTCCTCATACGCGGTAATAATGTCGCCACAGATAGAGCCGTTCAGAATGGGACGAGCCCATGTTAGAGCAATACCGCTCTCCTCTTCTGCGGCCGCGGCGGCTGCTTCAAGTGCTTCCATAACGTCTTCAAACGCAATGGAATCGTCCATGCCGGCCGTGCTGAACAGGTTTGCGTAGTAATTGTAAACTTCCTTTAGCTGCGCATCCTGGGCGGCGTGGTTCTTTACGGCGCGGAAAATCTCCGCCACTTGCGGCCCGGTCAGGCTTACAACCTGGGCTTTCAGATTCTGCGTTCCGTCCACCGTTTCAAAATCCATCTTTTCGGTGGTTTTGGCTTCCTCGGGCACGGCGTTTTTAATCACATCGCCGTAAACGGCAGGCAAAGCAGCCAGTTTTGTGGCAATTTCCGCAGCTTCGGTAGTATCGCCAAAGCCGGGGAGGGATTCCATGCCTGTGAGGGCCAAGAGGTCATCCATATTAACAAGAATGTTCTTGGACAAAAGGTCCGGGGCAGAAACAACCAGCTCGCTCTCGGAAGTATAAACATCGGCCTTAAGCGGACTTCCGTTGACAACGGCATTTATCCCCAAATAAGACTTCTTATTGGCGAAATCCGACTGGGATTTCACACCGAAAGAAAGCGGCAAGGAAACGGGCAGCTCCATCCCCAGCTGTTCCAATCCGGTTAGCTCTTCCAGCGTCAGATCCAAGGTCATAAGATTCACATCTTTGTAATCTTCCAGGGTGGTGCCGTTTGTTTCGGCAAATGTATTCTGAAGGGCCAGACCCATCTTTTCATAGTAGGCCCCTTTTGCTTTGACATTATCATCCGTTCCCTTACAGGCGGAAAGCGGCAAGAGAACAAGTAGCAATGCCATAAGTAATGGTAATATTCTTTTCTGCATTGACTTAACCTTCTTTCATTTTTCCTATAG